>JAKZWC010000146.1:0-6473 GCA_047515735.1 Spirochaetales bacterium
ACTATCGCCCGCCTCAGCATCACGGCACAAGTTGTGTGTTGACCCCTCGATCGAAATGACGATCGTCTCGGATCGAGTGATCGAGAGTTCCACACGGCAGTGTCGTGCCATCGGCGGATCGTCTTGGCTTGTCACAGGCTCGTTGGGATTTACTGTCGCCATGGGGGGAATGTAGCCAGCGATTCTCGGGTCGGGCGCAACCGGCAACGGTTGCGGCAGAAAAATGCGGACGGGTCGCCGGTGCTGCAGGGAACGGTTCACGCTGGGGCGTCCTTGGAGGCGGCGAACAGGCCGAGGCCGAAGTGGCAGCCGTAGCCGAGGGCGACGGGGCCGGTGACTGGTTCCGGGAAGTGAAGCAGCAGCAGGACGCCGTGGGCATCGGTGGTGGTTTCGCGGCCGCGGGAGCGGAAGCGATGAAACTGCAGGGGACGGCGGGGAGCACCGTGCACGTCGATGTGGGGCAGAAGCTGGATCCGGACCTGCTCAGCAAGCCCGGCGGCGAGCATGTTGCGGCGGCGCAGCAGACGGCGCACCTCGCGCGGATAGCCGGTGGCCTCGGCCAGCGGACCGGAGACGGTCTGGCCCTGTTCGAGCATGCGGCGTGTTTGCCGGGCGTCGCTAGTGCGTTTCAGGTGGGCGGTGGGCAGGAACGGGGTGACGCTCTGCCATGTGCAGGCGCGCCTGAACAAGGCGGATGCCGGCGCGAACTCCTCGCAGGTGCCGAAGCCCTCCAGCGCCAACCGCCACTCGCGCCTGCCGCCTGCTTCGGAATCGGCGCCGTCTCCGGCGCCACCGGCCCGCATCCACAACCGGGTCAGTCGATCGAGCGCTGTTCGCACGCGAGCGTCGAATCCCGTTACCGCGTATACGCACACATGGTCTATCAGACCATCGCCATCGGCATCTTCCGGCAGCCAGAAGGCATGGGAGTGGCGAGCGTCTCGCAACGGGGCGTTGCCGTCGCGACCGGATATTTCCGGCGGCGCCAACGGCCGGTTGCGCGTGGTTTGGGGGTCGCGTTCCCAGCCGAACTGCGCTAGAGCGGCAAAGCGCATCAACTCGCCGATCTTGACCGCGTCTTCGATTCGCGGCTGGGGTCGGCCGGCGAGCAGGTAGCGGGCAACCGTGTAACGGGAGCGAGCCGGCGACTGAGTGCGGCGAGCGGCGACGCGGCGCGGGTGGGGCGACAGGGGAGTCCGTTGGTAGCGGATCTCGCGCGCCGCCGGCGGCCGGTTCCAGCCATGTTTCTGGTAGTCGGCGGTATCGACGGCCAGAGCATCGATCAGGCGCTCCGGAAGCGTCACGCCAAAGGTGCGCTGCCGTTTCCCGCTCAGCGTGCGTTCGGTTGGCGCACTTTTGCCGGCAGCCATCGCGGCACCTCGTTGATCCGCGTCGGCCTGTGCAATCAGGCGCACTCGTCGGGCGGCATAACCGGTAGGCGTGAGCGACGCCAGCACACCGGTCACGTCTCCCGAGCCGGTGCCGGAGTCGTCTACTGGCAGGCAATTCGCATGGCTCGCGTCCCACTCTGCCGCTGCCGCACACTCCACCCAACTCTCGGCGCGCCCCAGGTATCCGATGCCTTCGGCCAGGTCGGCGGCCAGGGCGAATTGCCGTGGCTCCAGGATCAGGTCGGGCCATGCAGCCACGATAGCCACTCCGTCCGGCAGGTGCGCGAAGGCATCGAATACCAACGTCTTCTTGGTCGGCGCCGGCATGTAGTGCCGGGTGTGCGCGTGGACGGCGCCGTCGGGCAGGTGATAGATCGGCGCAGCCGCGGCAAGCGCATCGATCAGGTCCGCGGCCTCTTCCTTCGACCAGTGGACGCACGTTCCCTTGCGCCAGTAAGTGGCGATCAGCGCGCGCAGAATCCGCCACGGCTCCGGCGGCCAGGCGACGTCCGCCTCGTTGACGTGGCGGCCCCAGGGGGTGGCGTGGTAGCGGCGGGCCGGAAAGCTGAACGAGAGCACGAGCATCGTGAGGCGCGGCTACGAGAACGTCACGGTTGCCGCGCGGGGTTCGTTGAACAGCTCGCGCTGCGCTACCGCATCTATGAGTGCCGGCAGCTCTGCTTGCAACTCATCCAGTGGCGGGAGGGCAAACGCTTCCGGGCGCGTAACGCGTACCGCTGCCACGTCGAGATCGCATGCGGTACGCAGGCGCAAGCCCACCTCAAGGAACGATTGCACCTTGAACAGCGCCAGGGCGATCAGCAAGCTCTCGACGGCAGCCCCCAGGGCGAACGCTCGAATCTGCCGCAGGTCGATATTGAAGTACGCTGCGATCCGATCCGCGGCGTACTCGTCGCGCGAAAACGGCACGTTGCCGAACCCCCTGCCGGTATCGCCGCTCGGATTGACGGCATCATTCTTGACTCCGCCGCTGGTCACGACGCGGCTCCCGGAGGCTTCGATGAATGCGGACAGCGCCCGGGGCAGTCGCAGCCGCCCTCCGGCGAGGTCCTTCTTGGCAAGGAACACACCGTGCAGCAAGGCGTTGGCATCGTATTTGAGCAGAACGCGCGCCAGCTCACCCAGGTTGACCCTGCCGGTTTCCATGCCGGCAAGCCGGCTCTTCAGAACGTTGAACACCGACTTGTCCTTGCCCTCCAGAATGTAGGGTGAGTTCAAGCGGTGCGCCTCCAGTACCGAGTTGGTCAGCGGCTGGCCCTGAGCGCCGATCACCTTGATCAACGGCAGGCCGCGCAACGGCGGCACCCAGTCGTCCGCGGCTTCGTCCCAGCACACGGCTTCCAGGCGGTTGGCCATGCTCTGGGCGCTTTCCACCAGCACGGTCTGCCCGCCGTCCGGCGCGGCATAGACCGCGGGTCCGAGATTGGGGAACCCGGTAGGTTGGAATCGAGACCCCTGCACCGGGCGCAGGTCCGCCTCGAGCAAGAGACGCGGCGCGCCCGTCAGGGCGGCAAAATCAAGCGACATCTTCAGTCTCCTTGTCTGTTGGATATGCTTTGTCGAAAAGCGTTTGCAGTTGGCGATCGTTGATCGCTATCAGCATGGCGGCTGCCAGCCGGCGGCCGTCCGTACCCGCGCCGAACCGTGTAGTGCGGCCGTCGCCGCCGTGCGCGAACGGCGAGGCGATGCCCGAAGCACGGGCGCGAGCGAGAGCTGCTCGCACCGCCCAATCCACGTCGCCGCCGCGCAATCTGGCGAGCAGTCCCGGTGGTACCGCGATACGGCGCGCGGGCTCGTCAGCATGGCGCGGAGTGAAGGCCGCGACCGCGTGGTCGGGAGCGAACAGCAGTTTCAGGGCGGCATATGCGAACGGGACACAGGGTTCGTTCGCGCTAGGCGGCGCGTGCGGAAGCGATATCGGGCGCGCCCATGCGAGTCCCTCCAGCAGGCGTGCGCAGCGCTGGTCGTCGAAGCTCCCGGAGACCAGAAACTCGGCAACCACGGAAGCCTGGGTCGGCGCCGCCGCCACGAACGGCCGCTCAACGGACGAGGAGCGCAGCCGTTGCTCGAGCACGTCGATGAGATTTGCCGTCAGGCTGCCGGGCCCCCAAACCGCCAGTGCGCGATTGGTGCCGGGTGCCCATTCCCGGAACCGTCTCGGGACGGTCTCGGGAGCGACCGGAGCGAGATGGGCTGCCAGTGGGGTCAACGGCTGCCGTGCGCCGGCTGTGCCGGGTTGCTCGGGAACGCCGGTCGCTCGGTCCGGGCGCGCCGCTTCGGCACGATGCGGGGCCAGCGTCCAACCCAAGCTGGCGAGCGCGGCCGCTGCCCGATACTCCGCGCTACCGTCATCCGCGCGTTGCACCCATGCGCCCCGCAACAATGGCGGCGGCCTGATGGCCGCCCTCGCGGCCGGGGTGGTGGCGAGCCAGCCGACAATCTCGCCCAAGGTTTCGATGGCGTTCTGGACGGTGGCCGGGGTCACCTGCGATTCCGTCAGCGCGAACAGCGCATCCTGGAACCGCTTCAACACTTGGTGCGCACGGGCGGGCGCGTTCTTGTCCTGGGCCACCCTGCGGACTTGCTGCAGCCAGCCGCCGGTGTCGAGGTCGTTGATCAGTTCCGCCATCTCCGGGACGTGCGCGGTTACGCGGCGTGTCCCGAGCGGGGCGGCAAGATGCATGTTGCCCTGGCGCATGGCGAATCCGTAGCGCTGAAACGCCGTGATGCCGCGACTGATCCCCAGCGTGGACGCGGCACGTGCGAAGTCCAGCCCGTCTCGGGCTGTCTTGCCGTGCAGGATTGCGCGGCCCTCCTTCAACAGCCCGGAGAGTTCATCGCAGCCGGCGGGGCGATCCCACAACGGCGCCCAGAACTCGGCACGTACGTTGGTCCGATCGGCTTCGGCGACGCCTCCCCAGCCAGCGGCAGTCGGATGTACGGTGAATGGAAAGCTGGCGCCGCTCTCGGGAGCGCCCTGGTGGCGGCGGGTGGCGGCACCGGCAAACAGGATCGCTCCCTCCAGTGCCAGCACGAAGTCCCATGGATTGGTGTGTGCGTTGCCGTCGTACCCGACGCTGGCGTTCGCTCCTCCCGCCGAGCCCGGTGCGAACTGGCCCGGCGAGTACGCACGCAGACCCTGCGCCGCGTCGGCCTGCAGCGCCGCTTGCAGAAGCCGCTTGCAAGCCGGCTGCGGTGCGCCCGTGGCCGCATCGAACAGACCGTCTCGATCAGCAACCAGCCGGCGCATGAAATTGTTGGTGAAGTCGAGGCGGCCATCGTTGCCGCCGGTTCCGAGCAACTGGGGAAAGCTGAGCCGTTCCCCGGACAAAGCCACGGTGGCATCCAGCCAATGCAGGGCGGAGTCATCCAGAAGACCGCGCAACGCTTGCACGAGGGCCGCTTTGGCGCCAGATTCGGGCCGGGCCGACCATCCTCCGCGGCGAATTGCGCCGGCGGCCACGCCAATGGCCTGCGCGATGGCCCGGAAGCGCGGCGTCGCCGACGCGGCGAGCGGCCCGATACCTTCCTTGTTGTCGTTCGGATAGAAGCCGCTGCCGCCGTTCCAGGGCGCAATGATCGCGCTCGGCGCGTAGTCCTCCAGAAAGAAGCGAAGCAGATCATCCGCCGCGAGGCTGGTGGCGATATGGAAGTACCCGTTCTCCCACCAACCCCGAGCGTGGTCGTCGGCGGCGATACCGCTCGCGTGATTGGCAGGACTGGAAACAAGACGCAGTACCCCAAGTGCCTTCAGGTAGCCCGCCAGCGGGGTGGTGGTACATCCCTCCAGTCGGATTGCGTCAGTCGCCATAGCCGCCTCTCTCTTCGTCCGCCGATGCGCGCCAGTCGGCGATACGCAGCACGGCTTCCAGGAACGCGAGCCGAAACGGCCCATTGCCGGCCAGCAAGCCACGAGTGCGCTCGGTCCAACTGGCTCCGCAGTGAGCGTCCTCGCCCAGCTCCATGACGGACAGGCGCAGCGCTCCGCCGGTCCACTCCTCGCCGGCCCCCACGTCCACGGCCGGCAGCTCGTCGCCTTCCCAGACGCCGCGGGCGAAACGCCGGCCATCGGGGCCGCTTTCCAAGCTGGCAGGGGGCCGCTCCGCCGGCAGCGCGCGCAGGTTCATGCGCACTTTGCCGTGGTGGGCGGCAATGAGATACGCAACCAGGTCGGCCGCGCGCGACCACTCGGCATGCTCCAGGTACGCCAGCGCGGAGGCCAACTCATGCCGGAAGTAGGGACGGCCCTTGCTGACGTCGTAGTGTGGCGCCTTGGCAAGCGGCGCCGCCAATGGGCTCGTCCCAAGTCGCTCCTGAAAGGTCGAGTGCGCCTTGCCGACGTCGTGCCAGCGTGCCGCACGCAGGATCTCCGCATTGTCGGCCACTCCAAGAACTTCACATAGTCGGTCTGCTTCGAGGGCCACGTGCTGGAGATGTTCGGTCAGGGCGACTGCCTGTCGTTCACTGTCGGGATCCGTGTTGAGCGATTCGGCGGTTCGCGCTTCGCCCTCCGGTTGGTCCACCGGAGTGACCGGGTCCGTTTCGGCCGGGTCGAATCCGGTCTCCGGCGAGTAGCCGCCGGCGTTCACGTGGAGCATCAGCACCAGCCCGGGCCACGGCACGGCATCGAGCGGTACCCAAGCGGTGTGGCGCGATGCGCGGCCGCGTCCGCGCGCCTGCGGATCGGCCTGGTAGGGGCGCATCCGGTGTTTAGCCTGCACCGTCTTCAGCCATTCGCGAGCCGGACCGATCGGTACGGCGCACAGCTCCTCACGGCGCGGAGCCGGCTGGTCGAGCGGCCCTTCGGAACGGTCGAAATCGCGCCAGAATACGCGGATGTCGGTGTCTTCGGAATCGCGTACGTAGGGCGAAACGTCTACGTCGAAGCCGGTGAGGTCGGGGTCGGTGTCATACAGGTCGATCAAGTCCTTGCAGCGGATCACCCACCGATGGGAGCAATCTTCGGGCGCCGGCGGCGGGAGATTTTCTGGCCGTGCATCGCTCAATGGCGCAATGCGCGCGCGTCCGGTTGCCAGCTCATGCGGCTGGTACGGGGCCGCG
>JAKZWC010000147.1:0-3275 GCA_047515735.1 Spirochaetales bacterium
GCATCCGCCGCAGCGCCTGGCGGGCCTGCTCAGCACGATCGCTCACGTGCGCGGCTCGCCGCTAGAGACCTTCGGTGCCGCCGACCTCCTGGTGCGCGATGCGCAGGGCGGACACCTTCGCATCCTGCAGGCCGACCAGACGGTGTACCTGCGCCCGCGCGCGACGCGGCCCTGGGGTCCCGCGATCGAGGTAGGCAGCGACATGCTCCCCGACGTGGTGCTGGAGGTGGACAACACCACCGACGTGCGCCGCGGCAAGCTCGCCCTCTACGAGTCGTGGGGCTTTCCGGAGCTCTGGGTGGAGGTACCTGACACCCCGTCGCCGAGCCGGCCGGCCGGGCTGCGCCCCGGCTTGACGATCCACCTGTTGGGGGACCGCGGCTTGCGCACGGCAGCGAGCAGCCGAGCCATTCCGGGCTGGACGGCGCAGGAGATCCACCGTGCGCTGAACGAGACCGAGCTGTCCGACGCGACCATGGCGGCGCTGCGCCGGGTGGGACGGGCGCTGGGTGCGGCGGAAGGCACGGGGCCCGATGACGATCCGTTGCTGCGTACGGAGCGCAGGGAGAGTCATGCCGCGGGTCATGCCAAGGGCCGGGCCGAAGGCCGTATGGAAACGCAGTGCGCAGTAGTGCTGCAGGTGCTCACGACGCGGGGCCTGGCAGTGTCCGCGGCGCTGCCGCGCCACTTGCTGGAGCTGGAAGGAATCTCCACGGCGGCGCTGGTGCAGGCAGCGATGGAGTGCCGGGACGAAGCGGACTTCCTGCGGCTGGCTCGCGCCGGGCATGGCCGTTGATCCGCCGCTGACGAACGTCGCCTCCGGCATGAGTAGCGCAACCCTGGCGACGGATCTGCTCCGGATCGATGGGCGTCCCTACGGCCACTACCGCGATCTGCGCGGCCGCCGCTACCCGCTCGGGAGCGGCGTGCTGACCTTCGAGCACGTACAGGGCGATCCGTTCGCGGCGCCGAGCCGGCTGCGGGTCGACATCCCGGCCGCCGTGCTGACAGGATCAAACCGCTTGACCCGTCATCCGCCCGCCACCGATACTTCCCAGTGCATCGGACAGGTGGTTGATTGGCTGTGGAAATCGCCGGCACAGGTGTCAAGGAGAGGCGGCATGGATAGAATCGTCGTTGATTCCGCGGTCCACTTCGGGAAACCGTGCGTTGCCGGTACGCGTATCACGGTACAAGACGTCCTGGAACTGGTCGATCAAGATCTACCCTTCAATCAGATCATTCAGGATTACTATCCCGATCTGACTGCCGCTGATATCCATGCGTGCATCCGCTATGCGATTGCCTTGGTTGGAGCAGAGGATATTCGTTTGCGGGCAGCGTCGGTCTGAGGTTCCTGCTCGACCAGGACGTCTACGCAGCGACCGCCCGGCATTTGTTGGACTCGGGGCACGACGTCGTTCGCGCCGCTGATCTCGGTCTCGCGAGAGCCGCGGACGAAGAACTGCTCAAGATAGCGCAGGGGCGGGACAGGCTGTTTGTAACCCGAGACCGGGACTTCGGTCGCATCGTCTTCCTGAATCGCCTCCGTGCAGGGGTCGTCTATCTGCGCATGGCGCCCTCCACGCAGGGCGCCGTTCATGATGTGCTCGATGAGGTGCTGCAGACCCATGACGAGGTGGCGCTGAAGCAGGCATTCGTCGCGATCACGCCGGCCGGATATAGAATCAGAGGAGTTATGGACCTATCCTCGCCGAGTTCGCGTGGGTCTGTATGAACGATGCGCTGACCCGGGACCTGCTCCGGATCGATGGGCGTCCCTACGGCCACTACCGCGATCTGCGCGGCCGCCGCTACCCGCTCGGGAGCGGCGTGCTGACCTTCGAGCACGTACAGGGTGATCCGTTCGCGGCGCCGAGCCGGCTGCGGGTGGACATCCCGGCCGCCGTGCTGAAGTTGCCGCCATGGGCGCGCGACGGCAGCGACGCACGGCGCGCGGCTGCCGACTTTCTGCAGCGGGCGATGGGGCCGGCGCTGGCGGGGGCTGCTGGCGGCGCCGGCAGCGGTCGTAGCGGGTTGCTGGAGATCGCCCCTGCCGGACAGGAGGTACTGGACCGTACCGGAGTGGTGATCGACGCCGAGGGCGGCGCGCGGGTGCGCCTGAGCGCCGGGCTGCCGGCGGCGGGCCGGCGGATCCTGGGCCGCGCCGCTGCCGACCTCCTGACCCTGCGCCTCGATGAGGCGGTTGGCGGGGTGGCGCAGCGGCTGGACTTCGACCGGTTGCGCACCCACGTACAGGTGGTGGAAGACCAGGTGGCCCTGCGCGCCCGGCTCCGCGAGCGCGGGCTGATCGCGTTTCTGGCCGACGGCAGTGTGCTGCCGCGCCGCAGCGGCGCCGACCCGCGTCCCCTGGGCCGGGCACTGCCGCTGCAGGCGCCGGCAGCGCTGGCGGTGGAGTTGCCGGCGCCGCACGCCGGCACGCTGCGCGGTCTGGGGATCCGCGCCGGGGTCACGTTGATCGTGGGCGGCGGCTACCACGGCAAGTCGACCCTGCTGCAGGCATTGGCGCTCGGGGTCTACGATCACCTGCCGGGCGACGGCCGCGAGCGCTGCGTCTCCGCGGAGGAACTGGTGAGCGTGCGCGCCGAGGACGGCCGCGCGGTGCGCGGCGTGTGTCTGACGCCGTTCATCGGCGCCCTGCCGCTGGGACGCGACACCGCCTGCTTCGACAGCGACGATGCCTCCGGCAGCACCTCGCAAGCAGCGGCCATCGTCGAAGCACTGGAAGCCGGCGCGACCGGGCTGTTGATCGACGAGGACACGGCGGCCACCAACTTCATGATCCGCGACGCGCGCATGCGCAGGCTGGTGCCGGACGAGCACGAGCCGATCACCCCCTTCATCGACCGCGTGCGGCAGCTCTGGGAGGAGCGCGGCGTATCGTCGGTGCTGGTGGTGGGCGGCGCCGGCGACTACCTCGACGTCGCCGACAGCGTCATCCGGATGGACGCCTACCAGCCGCGCGACGTGACGGCGCGGGCGCGGGAAGTCGCGGCGGCGCAGCCCCTGGGAGACGCGGCGCCCCGCGCGCCCGGCGCGTGGCCGCCCGGCGCGCCGCGCGTGCCGCTGCCGGAGAGTCTCGATGCGCGCCGCGGCCGGCGGCCGGAACGGGTGCGCGCCATGAAGACCCGCGCCATCGAGTTCGGACAGGAGGAGATCGACGTCAGCCTGTTGTACCAGTTGGTGGACGCGGCGCAGTGTCGCATGATCGGCGACCTGCTGCTGCGCCTCGCGCGCGGCCTGTGCGACGGCCG
>JAKZWC010000148.1:0-4196 GCA_047515735.1 Spirochaetales bacterium
CAGCGGCGGCGGCTCCTATCGGATCGAGAACCTGCTCCTGCTCAAGGAGAAGCCGCGCCAGGAGCCGCGCCGGTACGGCTTCAGCTCGGTGCGGGCGGTTCCGTCCGAGCGCGCGGGCAGGCGCCAGGCACGCATCACCTGGATCACCGACTGGGCGACGCGGTCGCGGCTGGAGTATGGGCCGTCCACCCGCTACGGCAGCCGCGTCGAGAGCGAGGAAGAGTTATTCCCGCCCTCCGCGGCGACCTACGCGCAGGTGTACGTGCCGCCGGTTACGGCGATCTACAACAACCACCGCCTCATCCTGGACGGTCTGCAGGAGGATCGGACCTATCACTTCCGGCTGCTGGGGACGACGCCGGACGGTAACGAGGTGGCGTCGCCGGACCATACCTTCTCGACCGCACCGCTCAGCCGCGTGCGAGGGACGGTGGAGCGCGGATCCGTGCCGCTCGAGGTGGCCAACGACGTGCCGGTGGAACGGGAAAGTTGGCCGGTGACGTCGGGCATCCCGTTCCCGCAAGGTGCGCTCACGGCCGCGGAGAATACCCGGCTCCTGAATCGGGCGGGAGCGGAGGTCCCGCTGCAGGCAGCCGTGCTCGCGGAATGGCCCGACGGCAGCGTCAAGTGGCTGCTGCTCGACTTTCAGGCCGACGTGGGCGCCGACGGCAGCGCCGGGTATCGGCTGGAATTCGGCTACGGCGTGGTGCGCCGCGAAGGCGGGCCGCGCACGCCGATCGAGGTTGCCGCGGACGGCCCGCGGGTAGAGCTGAGCACCGGACCGCTGAAGCTGCTGCTGGACTGCGGGGCCCCCTGCTTCCCCGGCAGAGTGTGGATCGACGCCGACGGCGACGGTGAGTTCTCCGCGGACGAGGAAATCACCGCTCCCGAGGCGCCCGGCAGCATGGAGCTGGTGACCGCCGACGGCACCACCTTCAGCACGCTGGCCGGGCCGTGCTCCGCGGTGGTGGAGGAGCGCGGCCCGCTGCGCACCGTGGTGAAGGTGCAAGGCCGACTTCAGGCCGCGGACGGCAGCCGCATGTTCACCTACATCACCAGGATCAACGCCTACGCCGGCAAGGATTTCTTGCGCGTTCTGCATACCTGGGAGAACGATCGCGTAGCGGAGAATTTCACGGCCGTCAGGAGTCTCGTGCTGCGTACGCCGCTGCGCCTGAACGACTCATCCTGTACCCTGTTCGGCGCCGACGACGCGGCCTACCGGAGCAACCGCCAGCCCACCCTGGCGCAACTCGAGGACGATGAATACACGGTAGCCGAGCGCGGCGGTATCCGGCAGCGCGGCCGGCGGGCACAGGGCACCGTCGACCTGAGCGATGCGGCGCGCGGACTCACCGTCGCCATGCGCGACTTCTGGCAGAACTACCCCAAGAGTCTCGGCGCCGCCGAGAACTCCCTGGAGGTAGGCCTGTGTCCGCCCATCCCGGACGACCGCTATCGTGACCGCGGGGAGGTAGAGGACAAACTCTACTACTACCTGCAGGGCGGTGAGTACAAATTCAAGCAGGGCGTGTCCCGCACCCACGAGCTGGTGTACCGGTTTCACGCCGCCGGCGCCCCGAGCTCGCCGCCGCATCTGCAGGAGCCGTTGCGGGCGCGCGCACCGGCCGCCTGGTACTGCGACAGCAAGGCGTTCGGCGACGTGGCCGCGGCCGACGCGCGGAAGTTTCCCGAGTACGAGCAGTACGCCGACAACTGCCTCGCAAACTACCTGGAGACGCGGGAAACGGGCAGGGAGTACGGCGTGCTCAACTTCGGCGACTGGTACCACGTCCAGAAGTGGGGCAACATCGAGTACGACACGCCGCACGTGTTTTTCCTCCACTACGCGCGCGGCGGCGATCCGCGGTTCTTCGCGGCCGGCGAGCAGGCGGTACGCCACTACCTGGACGTGGACACCTGCCACCACCACGCCGACCATGGCTTCGTCGACCGGGTATACGCGCATTGCATCGGCCACGTCGGCGACTACTACCCCTACTACTACCGCAAGGGGGGCGCTCAGGGAGTGGTCGAAGTGGAGGTGGACCACACCTGGGTACAGGGACTGCTGGATTACCACCTGCTGAGCGGCGACCGGCGCGCGCTCGAGATCGCGACTCGCGTCGCCGACAAGTACGACCAGCTCTACACGGTCAACTTCGACTTCTGCAACTGTCGCCGGCCCGGCTGGCACCTGATTCTCACCATGGCGATGTACCAGGCCACCGGCGATCACTTCTATCTGAACGCCGCCAAGCTCATCATTCAGCGGGTGCGCGAGCGCTACACCCCCGACGGCTGGCCGCATCAGTTGTTGCTGGGGCACTGCGAGTGCCTGCCGCGCTGCTCCGGCAACGCGGACTTCATGGTGGGGGTGCTGTTGTCCGGCCTGAAGCGCTATCACCAGGCTACCGGCGACGAGGCGGCGGCCGACCTGATCGTGGGCGCCTGCGAGTTCCTGATTCGCGAGCACTGGCTCGCCGCCGAAAAGGCGTTCCGATATACCCGCTGTCCCAAGAGCGGCACCAGCGCGGCCAGGAACAGCCTCATCCTCGAGGGACCGGCCTACGCCTACCGGCTGAGTGGTGACGAGCGCTTCAAGAGCGCCGTGCTGACCGGTTTCTACGAGGGCCTGAAGGGCGCGGCGCACGCTGCGCAGCCGATCGGCAAGCACTTCGGTGAGCGGGCGTGGGTCGCTCCTCACATCCTCTACGACATCGATACCTGCATGCGCTGACATGCGGCGGCACGCAGCGGCAGCGACCATGAGCGAGCAGGCGATCGCCGCGCACCGCGACGTGCTGAAGCGGCAGACCATCGCACGCGCGATTCGCATGCGCCATATCTACCTGCTGCTGCTGCTTTCCCTGACCCTGCTGGTGGTGTTCAAGTACGGCCCGATCTACGGGCTGCTCATAGCCTTCAAGGACTACAACTTCTACGACGGCGTGCTCGGCAGTCCGTGGAACGACTTCGAGCACTTCAAGCGCCTGTTCAAGGACCCGTTCTTCCTGCGCGTGTTCTTCAACACCTTCTGGCTGAGCGTCCTGCGCCTGCTGTTCGGTTTTCCCTGTCCGATCATCCTGGCGCTGCTGCTGAACGAGGTGCGGGTGTCGCTCTACCAACGGGTGGTACAGACCATCTCCTATCTCCCGCACTTCATCTCGTGGATCATCCTGTCCGGCATTCTGACCGAGATCCTGTCACCCCAGCGCGGCATCATCGCCTACTTCTTTACCCTGTTGGGGCTGGAGCCGGTGCACTGGCTGACCAACAAGGCGACCTTCCGCGGCCTGCTGGTGGTGACCGGCGTCTGGCAGGGGATCGGCTGGACCAGCATCATCTACCTGGCGGCGCTGTCGTCCATCGACCCGGGGCTCTACGAGAGCGCCTCGATCGACGGCGCCAACCGCTGGCAGAAAGCGCTGCGCATCACCCTCCCATCGCTGATCCCGGTGATGACGATTCTGTTCCTGATCCAGATCGGCAACATTTTGGATGAGTCGTTCGCCCAGATATTCAACCTCTACAACCCGCTGGTATATCCGGTGGCCGACGTGTTCGACACCTACATCTACCGCTCCGGGATCGAGGAGGCGAAGTTCGACTACTCGGCCGCCGTGGGGCTGTTCAAGAACGCCGCCGGGGTGATCATCCTGGTGGCCGCCAACAGCATCATCAAACGGTTCAGCGAATACGCGATCTGGTAGCGCCGGGCGTATGGCTTCTCCCACTTCCCCCCGATCGATTCCGGGCCGCATCTTCGACGTCGGCAACGCGCTCGTCCTGTTCCTGATCAGCGTCACCATCCTGTACCCGTTCTGGAACCTGTTCCTGAGCTCGTTCTCACCCTTCGACGAGGTCTCTTCGCTGGGCTTGCACATCTGGATCCAGCGCTGGACCCTCGCCTCGTGGCGCTTCGTGTTCATCGACAACGACCTGTTCGTGGCCTACGCCAATACCCTGCACCGAGCTTTCTTCGGCACCTTCCTGACGTTGCTGGTGACGTTCACCGCCGCGTACGCGCTGTCCAAGCGGGACCTTCCCGGCCGCAGCTTCCTAACTGTCTGTTTCGTGCTGACGATGTTCTTCTCCGGAGGACTGATCCCCACCTACCTGCTGATCCGCTCGCTGGGGCTGATGAACTCGCGCTGGGTGCTGATCCTCCCGATCGCGATGAACGTCTACTACAT
>JAKZWC010000149.1:0-3232 GCA_047515735.1 Spirochaetales bacterium
ATCGTGACGTCCAGGGCGGTGGTGGGCTCATCCGCGATCAGGAGCTGGGGACCGCACGACAGCGCCATCGCGATCATCACCCGCTGGCGCATGCCGCCGCTGAGCAGATGCGGGTACTCGTGCGCGCGCTGCTCCGGCAGCGGCACGCCCACCTGACGCAGGGCATCCACCGCCAGCGCCGCGGCCGCGGCGCGCGGCTGCGCCTGGTGCAGCTCCACCGCCTCGGCGATCTGGTCGCCCACCGGAAACACCGGGTTGAGCGAGGCCATCGGGTCCTGGAACACCATCGCGATGTCGTTGCCGCGGATGCGCTGCATCTGACGCTCGCTCTTGTGCAGCAAGTCCTCGCCGCGGAAGAGGATGGCGCCGCGGTCGAAGCGTCCGGGCGGGACCGGCACCAGGCCGAGGATGGAGAGCGCGGTGACGCTCTTGCCGCACCCCGACTCGCCCACGAGCCCCACGATCTCGCTGTCGTCGACCCGCAGGTCGACGCCGTTGACCGCGTGGATCAGGCCGTCGGGGGTGCGGAAGGTCACCGCCAGGTCCTGCACCTGCAGCAGCGGCGGCAGCGCCTTCCCGGCCTGATTCGCCGCCTCGGTGCCGTGGGAACGGCGCGGGGAGGGAAGTGTCATCAGTCGCGCGCTTTCACCGCGCGGAGGCAGCGCTCCAGCGCCACCAGCGTACGGTCCACCAGTTGCGGCGTGTGGGCGCTGCTGATGAACCAGTGGGTGTTGGGGTGCAGGAACACGCCGTGGTCGAGCGCGCTGCGGTAGAACACGCGCTTGCGCTCCAGGTCGCGCTCCGGATCGCCGCAGTCGAACAGCAGAAACGGCTGCGGCGGGATCCCCAGCACCCGTGCCTCGACCCCGCTTCCCAACACCAGCTCCCTGAGCCCATCGCTGAAGCGCCGGCCCAGCTCCCAGATCCGCTCCAGGGCACCCGCCTGCAGTTGGCGCAGCGTCTCCAGCGCCGCCGCCATCTCGAACGTGCTCACCAGGTAGGTGCTGGAGTAGAACACGTCGGCCTCCATGATCTCCGCTTTGCCCACCAGCGCCGAGATCGGGTAGCCGTTGGCCAGCGCCTTGCTGATCGCGGTGAGGTCCGGCACCACCCCCAGGTACTGCTGCGCGCCGCCGAGGTGGACCCGCGGCCAGGTGCGGATCTCGTCGAACACCAGCACCGCGCCGTGGCGGTCGGCCAGCGCCCGCACGCCCTGCAGGAACCCCTCCGGCGGCAGCTCGAACTCGAACGGCTGCAGGATGATGCACGCCACCTCGCCGCGGTGGCGCTCCAGGGTGCGCTCCAGCGATTCCAGGTCGCCGTAGACGAACGTATCGGTCAGCTCCTTGACCTGGTCCGGGACTCCGGTGGCGTCCAGGTAGGCGCCCTTGCGCTGGCCCAGCACCTCCCCCGCGCCCTTGCGGCCCAGGCACCAGTCGTGCCAGCCGTGGTAGCCCCAGCGCACCACCCGGTCGCGGCCGGTGTAGCCGCGCGCCAGGCGCACCGCCAGGGTGCAGGCGTCGGACCCGGTCTTGGTGAAAAGCACCCGTTCGGCGCTCGGCAGCAGCTCGATCAGCCGCTCGGCCAGCCGGTTCTGGATGGTGAACGACAGGTTGGCGATGAAGCCGCGCCGGATCGCCCGGATCGCGGCGCGGTTGACGCGCCGGTTGTCGTAGCCGAGCACGATCGGCCCGAACGCGCACAGATAGTCGATGTAGCGGTTGCCGTCGACGTCCCAGACGTAGCAGCCGGCCACCCGCTCGGTGTAGATGGGCCAGTCGGCGCGGTCGCTGAACGAGGTGGGGCGGCGGGCGGCGGTGACGCCGCCGGGAATCAGGCGGCGGGCGCTGTCGAACTCGGCCCGGGAGCGGGGAAAGCTCACGGCGATGCGGTCGGCGGTGCGGTCCTCGAGCCGCTCAGCGGTCGATCCAGTCGCGGTCGCCGTACACCCCGCGCCAGGCGTCGGTGAACGCCTGGATCCGGAACGCGGTCTCGTGGTCGTGGAACAGGTCGCGGAACACCGAAAGCTTCACGGTGCACAAGTGGGTCCCGGCGAGCGCCGCCTCCACCACCTGGATCGGCTCGCGGGCGCCCACCAGCACCCGAGTGGAGTACCCGTGCCGGTCGACGATCTGCCGAGCCGCGCGGGAGATGCTCGGCCGCTCGCTGCGGTCGACCGCGATCGGGTTCTTGCTGATGCCTTGCAGCCCGCCTTCGAACAGCGCCACGATGGAGGCCCCCGCCTCGGCTGCCAGATACGCCTGCAGGGCGTTGTAGATGATGGTGGCGGCAGTCTTGATCCCCTCGTCGTGCAGCCGCCGGATCACCCCCGCGGCAGCCGCGCCGTCGAACGCGATCTTGACATGGATGCGGGGTCCCAGACCCGCCAGCAGCCGCGCCTCCTCCAGCATTCGCTCCGGGTCGCGGCTGACCACCTGCACCAGCACCGGCCCGGCTACGCGCGCGCTCATCCGCTGCACCCGGTCCAGGTAATCGGTGCGTCCCTCCTCCGCCATCACCAGCGGATTCATGGTCAGACCGTGGATCAAGCCGGACCCGAGCACCTCATCCAGGACCTCTTCATTGAACGTGTCGATACACAGCTTCATCGGCTCGCAACTCTCCTCGCCTTGACCCCCGCTCGATGTCGTGGTTCACTAGGGCCGCTTGTATTGCCCCTCGACCGGCCCGGCGCCGGTTACAACCGCGGGGCACATCATACCTTCCAACAGGGGGAAAACGAAACATGAAGCGAATTATCCTGCTTGCCAGTGCATTGCTGCTCGTGGCCGGAACCGCGCTCTTCGCCGGCGGCGGCGGGGAGTCCATGGCGATCGGCCAGTCGGCCTTGCGCGTGGCGATCGCCGGCGAGCCGAAATCGGTCGCCGCGTGGCATACCGGAAGCTGGAACGACCAGATCCCGGGGCGCAGCATCTACCAGGGCCTGGTCGCACTCGACTACGACAGCATGCAGCCGGTGGGACTGCTGGCCGAGTCCTGGGAGTGGAACGACGACGGCACGGCGGTCACGTTCAATCTGCGGCGCGGGGTCAAGTTCCACGACGGCTCCGACTTCGATGCGGCGGACGTCAAGCACTCGCTGGAAAATGCCGCCAACCCCGAGATCGGGCTCACCGTGCACACGCTGCTGCGCGACCTCGATCACGTGGAGATCGTCGACGACCACACCGTCGTCGTGCATCTGAAGCAGCCCAACAATTCGTTCCTGGCG
>JAKZWC010000150.1:0-10303 GCA_047515735.1 Spirochaetales bacterium
ACGGCGCGCGCTCCAGCGTTCGCTGGCGCGACCGAAGACGATCTTCGAGGCGATGCCCAGGGCCGCGATCACGGCCAGTCCGGTGGTGGCCAGCACGGGCGCGAAGCCCTGCTCGGAAAAGTGCTGGCGGAGTTGTGTCAACACTCCCTGGTAGGTGAAGGTGGCACCGAACATTCCGAACAGCAGAAACCAGAAGCGCCGGCTGTGCAGCGCCTGGCGCAGCGTCACGCCGCTGCGCGCCAGCCGGCGCGAGGCCTGGACCGACTCCGCTCGCCCGGCCGCTCGCATCTCCCGCGCCACCAGCGTCTCGTCCTCGCGAATGACAACCGCAGCCACCAGCGCCAGCAGCAGCAGCAGACCGCCGAACGCCAGGTAGCCCCACTGCCAGCCGCCCAGCGCGATCATCGCCGCGGCCAGCGGCGGCATGGTCAGGCCGCCGGCGTTGTTGCCGGAAGTCACCGCGCCCATCACCCGGCCGCGGGCGGCGGGGAACCACAACCCCACCAGCTTGCCCGCGGGCAACATCGTGGCGCCGGGAAAGCCGGCATACACCAGCGCGCTGAACAGGTACCAGTGCCACAGCGAGTCGATCAACGGCCGCAGCAGGAAGCCGGCCGCCACCAGGAGCAGGGAGATCACCGTCACCGGACGCGCGCCCCAGCGATCCGCGGCCCGGCCGACCACCGGCGCCAGCAGGCCGGACACTACCGCCAGGGTCAGCGACAGGTTGAGCGCGGTCTGGCTCCACCCGAAGTGGTCGCGCAGGGGTCCGGCGAACTCGCCGAAGGCGTACTGACTGGTGCCGATGGTGAGCCCGGTGGAAAGAAACACCACCACCGCGATGGGGTAGCCGCGGTACACCGTTACCTGCCGTCTGCGCCGCGGCGCGGCCGAAGTCCCGGCAACCTTGCGCACCGGCTCGCGGCCCACGTACATTCCCCGCGATGGTCGAAGCCGCCGCGTTTCCGGGGCTGCACCCGATCGGTCCTGATATGTGCTGGGTGATCCACTGCGTCTCCAACGAGCCGCGTGAAGCGACTCGGATGAGGTGGTGCCAGGATGCCCCACTTTGGCCTCGCACTCCCAGCCGCTGCCGGAAGTTGCCTTGACCAACGAACCGGGCTTGCTGTTGGCCGTCGACATCGGCGGCACCTTCACCGATCTGCTGCTGCTCGATCTCGCCCGCGACCGGTCCCACGCCGGCAAGGTGCTCACCACCGCCGACCCCGCGTCCGGCGTGCTGCACGGGACCGCCGCCTTGCTGGCGCAGGCGGAAGTTGCGCCGGGAGCCGTCGCCCGCGTCATCCACGGCACCACGCTGGTGACCAATGCCCTGATCGAGCGGCGCGGAGCGCGGACCGCGTTGCTCACTACCGCGGGATTCCGCGATGCCCTGGAGATCGGCACCGAGGGCCGCTACGACATCTACGACCTGGGTCTGGTGAAGCCCGAACCGCTGGTGGAGCGGCGTCTGCGTTTCGAGGTGCCGGAGCGGATGAACGCCGCGGGAGCTGTCCTGCGGCCACTCGAGGTGGCTGCCCTGGAGCGGATCTGCGCCGCTTTGCGGCACGAGGGCGTCGCGGCGGTGGCCGTGTGCTACCTGCACGGCTACGCCAACCCGGCGCACGAGGTCGCCACGGCGGAGGTGCTGCGGGAGCGGCTGCCGGGCCTGCCGGTGACCCTGTCGCACCGCGTGGCCCCCGCCCTGCGCGAGTATCAACGCACCTCCACCACCGTCGCCAACGCCTACGTGCAGCCGCTGGCGGCCGGCTACCTGCGCCGGCTGCAGGCAGGGCTGGACGCGGCCGGGATCAGCGCGCCGCTGCACATCATGCTCTCCAACGGCGGCACCGCGACCGTCGACACCGCCGCCGACTTTCCCATTCGCCTGGTGGAGTCGGGGCCGGCCGGCGGGGCGCTGGCCGGAGTCTTCTGGGGCCGGCATACCGGCCACGACGACGTCCTCGCCTTCGACATGGGAGGCACCACTGCCAAGGCGGTGTTCGCCGCCCGTGGCGAGCTTGCCGTGACCGCGGAATCGGAGGTAGCCCGCGTGCGCCGCTTCAGGCGCGGCAGCGGGCTGCCGCTGCTGGTGCCTGCCGTACAGATGATCGAGATCGGTGCCGGCGGCGGCAGCATCGCGCGACTCGGACCGCTGGGACTGCCGACGGTGGGCCCCGACAGTGCCGGCTCCGAACCGGGTCCGGCGTGCTATGGCCGCGGCGGTCGGGAGCCGACCGTGACCGACGCCGACCTGCTCCTGGGCTACCTCGATCCGCTGAGCTTCGCGGGTGGCTCCATCACTCTGGACCCGGACGCAGCCCGCGCCGCCCATGGCGAGTTGGCCGCGGCTCTGCGGATGGATCCGGTGCGGGTGGCCTGGGGCATCCAAGAGTTGGTCAGCGAGAACATGGCGGCTGCCGCGCGTGTGCATGCTGCCGAGCGCGGCCTCGACACGCGGCGCTACACCCTGGTCGCCACCGGCGGCGCGGGCCCGGTGCATGCCTGCGGCGTGGCCCGCCGCCTGGGACTGAACAGCGTGGTCGTGCCTCCGTTGGCGGGCGTCGGGTCCGCCTTCGGTCTGCTGCTGGCGCCGATCTCCTTCGATCTGACGCGTAGCTATCTGGCGCGCCTCGATCGGGTCGACCTGTCGGCTCTGGCCGCCATACTGGGCGAGATGGCGCGCGAGGGCCGCGACCGGGTGGCAGCCGCGGGGGTGGCCGAGGAAGCGATGACCGTGCAGCGTTCCGCCGACCTCCGCTACGTGGGGCAGGGTTACGAGATCCGCGTCCCGGTGCCCCCCGGCATCCCCGACCGCGCGCTGCTGGACGAGGTGCGGCGCCGCTTCGAGCAGGAGTACGCGCGCTTTTACGGCCAGACCAGCGAGGGCGTGCCGCTGGAAGTGGTGAACTGGTGCATCTCGGTGGCTGGGCCGCGCCCCGACTTCGAGCACCTGCCCGCGCGGCTGCTGCAGCGGCATGACTCCGTGGGGGCACCGCCGGGAGCGCGGCCGCGCACCCGGTCCGCGCTGTTCGACGGCGGCGCCGGCTTCGTGCCGACGCCGGTATACCAGCGCCACTTGCTGGCAGCCGACTTCCGCGCCGCGGGCCCGGCCATCATCGAGGAGGCGGAATCCACCACCGTGGTGCCACCCGGGTGGAGCGTCGCCCTGGGCGCCGGCGGCTGCCTGCTGCTGCGCTTCAGCGCCCCGGGAGATCCCGCATGATCGACCCGATCCTGCTGGAAGTGCTGCGCAACCGGCTCATCTCGATCGTGGACGAGCAGGCCGCGGCGCTGATGCATGCCTCGTTCACCACCGTGGTGCGGGAGGCGGGCGACCTCTCCGCGGGGGTGTTCGACGCGCAGGGACGGATGCTGGCGCAGGCGGTCACCGGCACCCCCGGGCACATCAACACCATGGCCAACTGCGTGCGCGACTACGTGGTGCCGCGCCAGCCGCTGGCGTCGCTGCGCCCCGGAGATACTCTGATCACCAACGATCCGTGGGCCTCGGCCGGCCACCTGTTCGACCTCACGGTGGTTACGCCCGTGTTTCATCGCGGTCGCGGCGTCGGCTGGTTCGCCAGCACCTGTCATGCCACCGACATCGGCGGGCTGACCATGGGCGCGGACGCCAGCGAGGTGTTCGAGGAAGGGCTGGCCATACCGCTGCTCAAGCTGTTCCGGGGCGGCGAGCCCAACCGCGAGCTGCTGCTGATCATCCGCGCCAACGTGCGCGTGCCGGAGATGGTGATCGGCGATCTGTACGCGCAACAGGCGGGTAACGTGGTCGGCGCGCGCAAGCTGGTCGAGATGCTTGACGAGTACCGGCTGCCCGATCTGGAGACCATCGGCGAGCTGATCCTGCAGCGCACCGAAGACGCGGTACGGGCGGCGATCCGGGAGATTCCAGACGGCACCTACCGTAGCGCGGTGACCATCGACGGGTTCGACGACCCGCTGCAGATCCGCTGCAGCCTGCAGGTAGCGGGCGATGCCGTCGCCATCGACTACGCCGGCAGCTCGCCGCAGGTGGAACGGGGCATCAACGTGGTGTTGAACTACACGCAGGCGTACTCCACCTACACCGTGATGGCGGTGGTCGCACCGACCGTTCCCAACAACGAAGGCTCGTTCCGGCCGCTTACCGTCACGGCGCCGCGGGGATCGATCCTCAACTGTCTGCGTCCCGCGGCGGTCGGCGCCCGCCACCTGATCGGACACTTCGTGTCGCAGCCGATTCTGGCGGCGCTGGCGCAGGCGCTGCCCGAGCGGGTGATCGCAGAGGGCTCGGCCGGCCTGTGGAACACCATGCTGGAGGGAAAGACCGGCGATCAGGGCGAGGTGTTCGCGTACATATTCTTCTCCGCCGGGGGCATGGGCGCGGGCGCCGACCGTGACGGCCTCTCGGCCACGGCGTTCCCGAGCGGGATCACCGGGGTGCCGGCGGAGGCGATCGAGGCGGTGGCGCCGGTACTGATGCATCGGCGCGCGCTGCTGACCGACTCCGGTGGGCCGGGCCGGTATCGCGGCGGACTGGGCCAGGAGATGGAGCTGGAGGTGGTAACCGGCCATCCGGCAGTCCACTCGCCGATGTACGACCGCACCCGGATCCCGGCGCGCGGTTTCGCCGGCGGCAGGGCCGGGGCCGCGGGCGCGGTGCTGCACAGCGACGGCCGGGCGCTGCACCCCAAGCGCCGCTACACCCTGCAGCCCGGGGAACGTTTCATTCTGCGTCTCCCCGGCGGCGGCGGTTACTATCCGCCGGAACAGCGCGACCCGGCCGCGGTGGCCGAGGATGTACGCCAGGGTTACGTGTCGCTCGAGGCCGCGGCGCAGCACTACGGCGTGGTGATCGATAGGGCAACGGGCGCCGTCGATGCCGCCGCCACCGCGCGCCGCCGCGCGGCGCTCGAGGCCGGCCGGGCGGGTTGACCGGGTCGACACGCGGCGCGGCTCCGACTAAGGTCAGCGTATGAGTCAGGGTCAGTTCTTTGCGCGCGACGAGGTAGAGCGCGATGCGCTGGAGGGTTTCGAGCTCGGCTGGCACAGCCGGCCCGAGACCACTGCCGCCGAACAGCTCGTGGTCATCGAGGTAAAGCTCGACCCCGGCGGAGGGCACAACTTTCACCGGCATCCCAACCAGGAGGAGGTGATCTACGTGCTCGACGGCGAGATCGAGCAGTGGGTCGACCGCCGGAAGCGGACGCTGCGGCCGGGCGATTCAGCCTTCATCCCCGCCGCCATGGTGCACGCCTCGTTCAACGTCTCGGCGGCGCCGGCCAAGGTGCTGGCCATTCTCGCCCCCAGCATCGGCGCCGAAGGGTACGAGTTGGAGGAAGTGCACGAGCAGTCGCCCTGGAACGAGCTGCGCTCCTGACCTCGGCCCCGTTCGTAACCGCGTGCCTCAGTAGCGCGCCAGGCGCGGCCGGGCACTGAAGCGCGCCTGCTGCAGCCGCACGTTGAGTTGGCGGCGCAGCTCGCCGCGCACGGTCGCGTAGCGTTCTTCGCCGACCACGTCGCACAGCTCGGCGGGGTCCTCCCGCTTGTCGTACAGCAGCTCGCGGCCGCCGGTGTCGCAGCCGTACAGGTAACGGGCGGTCTGCAGCGTGACGCTGCCGGAGCCGCCGTACTCGGAGAACGCCTCGGTGAGGGCCGCGCTCTTGTGCCACTCCCCGGTGCCGCTCAGCAGCGGCCGTAGCGAGTTGCCCTGCACGAAGCGCGGCACCTGGACGCCGCAGTAGTCCAGGATCGTGGCCGTCAGATCGATCTGCTCCACCACCTCCGAGACCGCCTTTCCGGCCAGCGGATCGCCGGGCAGGCGCACGATGCAGGGCACATTGGTGATCACGCTGTGCGGCATGCCCTTCTGGATGCGGCCATGATCGCCTAGATACTCGCCGTGGTCGGAGGTGAAGATGACGATGGTGCGCCGTGCCAGCCCGGTCGCCTCCAGGGTGGCCAGAATGCGGCCGATCTGGTCGTCCACGTGGCTTACCAGGGCGTGGTAGTAGAGCACCATGCGGCGCCGTTCCGAATCGCTGAGCCCGGCGACGGCGGGAGTCAGCGGGTCGTCCGGACCGATTTGCGGCAGCGGCAGGTCGCGGTCCGCCAGCAGGTCGACCCAGCGCCGCGGCGGGTTGATCGGCGGATGCGGGGCGTAGAATCCGGCGATCGCCAGAAACGGGGTATCGCTAATCCCTTGCAGGAAGCGGCAGGTCTCGGCAGCGACGAAGGCGCTGTGGGTCAGGTCCTCGTCGGCCTCGAACAGATAGGGCTCGTGGGTGTTGCGGCCGGGAGCAGGGTAGTCCGGCAGATCCTGCGGCCCCGAGATCGCCGCCGGCGGCAGCGCCGTGCGAATCCGCGCCAGTTGCTCCGGTGCGACGCGCTCCACCCAGCGGGTATAGGCATCGTCGTAGCAGCCGGGCTCGTCCGACACGATGCAGGTGTCGAAGCCGTAGGTCGGTGTGGGATCCCGGTGGTCGCGGTTGGAATGCGGAACGAAGTGCAGCTTGCCGATCTGCGCACCGTGGTAGCCGTAAGGAGAGAGAAGCTGGTTGACCGGCGTCAGATCGGACGGAAACTCGGGACCGTTGCCGCCCACGCCGGTGGATGAGCAGTAACGCCCGGTGAGGAACGCGAAGCGGCTCGGCACGCACACCGGGCTCTGCACGTAGCAGTGATCGAAGCGGCGCCCGCCCGCCGCCAGCGCGTCGAGATGCGGCGTCGAGGCAAACGCCGATCCATAACAGCCGACGCTGTCCAGACGCTGCTGGTCGGTGTAGAGCAGCAGCACGTTGGGCCGCTCCAATGTGCGCGGCTGCCGCCGGCCGTCTCCAGCGCGGTCCACAGACTTGACCCTTGCCTCAGCGCGGCCTGAAGCGGGCAATCGCATCGTCGGCAAAGGCGTGGTTGGCATCCCGCGTGCGCCCGGCGGCGTGCGGGGTGTGCACCACGTTGTGGCGGCCGAGCAGGGGCGAGTCGAGCGGCAGCGGCTCCTCGTCGAACACGTCGGCGGCCAGCGCCAGCTCGTCGTTCAGCACCCGGCGGTACAGCGCCTCGGTGTCGCACACCCTGGCCCGGGTGACCTGTACCACCAGCCCGTGCATCGGCAGTGCATCGATCAACTCCGCGGTAATGAGTCCGCGGGTCGAATCGATGAGCGGCACCATCGGCACGAAGATCTCGGCATCGGCGACCAGCTCCTCCACGTGGAACCGGCGCTCGGCGCCGGCCACCACGAACGAAGCGTCAGGCGCGAACGGATCCCAGATCGCTACGTCGGCGCCCAGCGCCGCGCACCAGGAGGCGTAGCGGGCACCGATGTTGCCGACTCCCACGACGCGCACCCGCTTGCCCGCCACGGTGCCATTGCAGAACCGTGGGTCGTCCCCGAACTGGCCACCGCGCGGACCGATGGTGCTGGCCTCGGGGGAGTAGTCCCACGGCGCCAGGCTGGTCTGCATGGCGGTGTGGTTCTGCGGGATCCGGCGCAGCCCGCAGATGGTCATCGCCAGGGCATACTCGGCCACGGTCTGCCCCCAGTAGATGTCGACGCGATGTGGTACGAAGCTCACGCCGCGCGCCTGCGCGCCGGCGACCGCCGCCTGCGGGCCGCGTTGCCAATCGAGGTAGCACTCTTCGAGAGAGGTGAACCGATCCAGGCCGTCGTCCCCCAGCGCGAACCCCAGCAGCACCAGGCGCCGCACGGAAGCCGGATCCGCAACTAGTCCTGCCGGCGTGGCGTCGGTCTCCGCGGTACGAATCAGCTCGCAACCGCCGGTCCGCTGCCAGCACCGCTGCCAGTGGTCGGCAGCGTAGGGCCAACTGCGTTCGAACTGCCGGTGTACGCAGATCACCGAGCGCACGGCGGAATCAGACGACTGCACTGGCGGGCTGGCGCTCATCGCAGGTCCCTGAGAACGCGACATGCCGTGCGGCCCAGGCCGACCGTTGCGGCAAGTTGGGCGGCAGGCGGAGAACAAGCTGGCATGAGTGGCGGACTCCTTTGTGTCGAGGCCTTACGGACCGTCCGAACGCTCCTGAGTCTGCCACAACCCCACGCCACTTGCCACACGATCCCTCATGGACTCGTGGACTTGGTACGCAACAGAACGCAACAGTGCACATCTGCACCGGCCATGGCACCAAGCCGCCGCTGGCGAACTACGGTTGGCTAAAATAAGGGTATAATACAATCAAGAACTGGACAAAATTCCACTTGATTTTCGCCAACCGCATGTCCTATGGTGAGGCAACCCTTGGAGGCGAAGTGAAGAGACTGGTGGACGGCGTACTGGACACCTGGGCGCGGGACAGTCGCCGGCTCCCCCTGCTGATCCGCGGCGCCCGTCAGGTCGGCAAGACATACGCGGTTACGGCGCTGGGCGAGCGGGGCTTCTCCGATGTCGCTTCGATCAACCTGGAGCAGGAGCCTCGCTATCGGCGCTGCTTCGACACTCTGGAGCCGCGGGTGATTCTCGACCAGATCGGAATTCTCAGAGGAAAGCCGGTCGACCCCGGTCGCACCCTGTTGTTCATCGATGAGATCCAGGAGTGCCCGGCCGCCGTCATGGCGCTGCGCTACTTCTACGAGCAGGTGCCCGACCTGCACGTGATCGGTGCCGGATCGCTCCTTGAATTCGCCCTGGAGGCGGAGCGGTTGCGCATTCCGGTGGGCCGCATCCAACCTCTGTTCATGCACCCGCTGTCGTTCGCGGAGTTCTTGTCGGCGGTCGGCGAGGAGCCCGCGTTGCAGGCTTCCGGGACACATACCGTCCCCCTGAGCGGCGCGGTCCACGAGCACCTGGTCTCTTTGCTGCGGACCTACCTGCTGCTCGGCGGCATGCCGGCCGTGGTGGCCGAGTACCTGGAGAGCGGCAGCGTGGCGCGGGCCAGCCGGATCCAAACCGCCATCACCCAGACCCTGCGCGACGACTTCGGCAAGTACGCCCGGGCTTCCAGCCACCATCACCTCGACCGGGTGTTCCTGCACGCGGCGCGCCTGGTCGGGCGCAAGTTCATGTATTCGAAGGTCGACCCGGACAGCCGCTCGCGCGATCTGCGTGCAGCGGTGGAACTGTTGCAGCGGGCGGGGATCGTGCACCGCGTCTGCTCGACCTCGGGGGCCGGACTGCCCCTGGGAGCGGAGGCGGATGACCGACACTACAAGCTCGTCATGGTCGACGTCGGTCTCATGCAGAACCTGTGCGGGGCAACCGAACAGCTGCTGGACGGCGATCCCATGCGGATCAACGCCGGCGCGGTTGCCGAGCAGTTCGTCGGGCAGGAACTGCTGGCGCAGCGAAGTCCATACGAACGGCCCGAGCTGTTCTACTGGCATCGGCGAAGGAATTCCAGCAGCGCTGAGGTCGACTACCTCACGGCGGCCGCGGGTCGCGTGATACCGGTCGAGGTCAAGTCCGGCAAGGTGGGGCGCCTGCGCAGTCTGGCGGGGTTCGTCGAACGCTATCGGCCGCCGGTAGCGGTTCGGGTCTACGCCGGCGGGTTGCGTCGTGACGGCGGCATCGTGTCAGTCCCGCTCTACGGTCTGGGCAGCTTGCGCTCTCTCCTTGACGAAGAGATCGAGATCGGCCGCGCGGGTACCCCGCCGGCGTCTCCCGAGACCGGCCGCACGGTCTCCAATACTGGCGACAAATGACGCCGGCTTCGGCGACGGAGGTATCCATGAAGACATTCCTGATGCGACTGACCTTGCTGGCGGCGGCGCTGCCGCTGTTCGCGACCCCGGCCCAGGAGGAGCCGGAGGCCGCGTCCGGCCCCGCCGCGGGCAACGAGTGGTTCGTCGGCTCGGGAGTGCCGGTGCAGTACAACTCGCCCGCCGAGTACGAGGCGGCAACCGGGCGCACGCTGGAGTATGGCGAGGCGCCGGTGCTGGCCGCCCTGGTGGCGAGCGGCGACCTGCCGCCGGTCGGCGAGCGCCTGCCGAACGATCCGATTGTCATCGCCCCCGCGCATCAGATCGGCATCGCCCAATCCCGACCCGACGGCGCGCAAGCTGCACCTGGTCAAGGCGGGCGAAAGCCCCTCCCACGGGGTGCGCCCCACCGGCTGCCCGTTCCATCCGCGCTGCCCCTATCGCGAGCCGCGTTGCACGGTGGAGGAGCCGGAGCTTTTGGAGGCCGGCACGGAGAACGGGGAGTCGCACCTGGTGGCGTGCCACCTCCACCGCCAGCTCTCGCTGCGTACCTTCGCCGATTGACCGGCGCCACCGGCACTTGGTCAGCGGACGTCTACGACTACCCGATGAACCCATTCATCTACAACGACGGCACCAGCTACC
>JAKZWC010000151.1:0-3487 GCA_047515735.1 Spirochaetales bacterium
GTTCAGCAGGTGACCTCCAAGACCGCGCCGGTACTGGCGTTCGTCTCCCGTGTCACGCCGCAGGACGGCCTCCGCCTGGCGGTCCCCACGCTGCTGTTCAAGCCGGGGTTCCGCTTTCGCACCTGGAGCTACCAAGCCCTGTACGACGACGTGCAGCGGGTGGCGACGCTGCTGCAGAGCCGCGGCATCGGCAAGGGCGACCGGGTCGTCCTGTGGGGACCGAACGCCCCGCACTGGGTGCTGGCATACTTCGGCTGCCTGCGAATCGGCGCCGTCGTGGTGCCGCTGGACCTGCGCTCGACGCCCGACTTCGTTCAGCAGGTGACCTCCAAGACCGCGCCGGTACTGGCGTTCGTCTCCCGTGTCACGCCGCAGGACGGCCTCCGCCTGGCGGTCCCCACGCTGCTGTTCGAGGACCTGGAGCAGCTCATCTACGACCTGGCGCAGCCGCGCGACGTGTTTCTGACCGGCGACGACCTCGCCGAGATCATGTTCACCTCCGGCACCACCGGCGACGCCAAGGGGGTGCTGCTGACCCACCGCAACCTGCTGGCCAACCTGGAGTCGGTGCAGCAGGTGATCCCCGGCAGTCCCTCGTTCCGGATGCTGTCGCTGCTGCCCCTGAGCCACATGTTCGAGCAGATGGGGTCGCTGTTCAGCGGCCTGGGCGGCGGCGCCAGCATCACCTTCGTCACCAGCCGCCAGCCGGCGCTGCTGCTCAAGCTGATGCGGGAGCGCAGGATTACCATGATGCTGCTGGTGCCGCAGGCGCTGGACCTGTTCATGAAGGGAATCGAGCGCGAGGTGGCGAACCAGGGCAAGCAGCGGGTGTGGGAGCTGTCGCTGAAGCTGGCGCGGCGCTTGCCGATGCGGTTGCGCCGGCTGCTGTTCCACAAGGTGCACGCCCGCTTCGGCGGTCATATCGAGATCGTGGTCTCCGGCGGCGCGGCCCTGGACCAGCACCTGGGCGAGAAGTGGGACCTGCTCGGCATCAACGTGCTGCAGGGCTACGGCGCCACCGAGGCATCGCCGGTGATCAGTTGCCATGCCTTGACCGACGCCCGCTTCGACTCGGTGGGGCGCCCGCTTCCCGGCGTCGAGGTACGCATCACCGACGCCGGCGAGATCCAGGTGCGCGGCGCCAATGTCACCCAGGGCTACTGGAACGCCCCGGAGCAGACCGCGGCGGCGTTCGACGGCGACTGGTACAAGACCGGCGACATGGGGTTCCTGGACGAGGCCGGCTTCCTGCACGTCAGAGGCCGCATCAAGGAGATGATCGTGCTGGCCAACGGCCAGAACGTGTTCCCCGAGGACATCGAGGGGGTGCTGAAGAACGATCCGGCGCTGACCGACGCCACGGTGGTTGGCCTGCGCCGCGGCCAGGACACGCAGGTGCACGCGGTGTTCCTGCTGGAGGAACCGGAGCAGGCACCGGCCATCGTCGCGCGCGCCAATCGCGAGCTGGCCGAGCACCAGCAGATCCGCGGCTTCACCATATGGCCCGAAGCGGACTTCCCCCGCACCCACACGCTGAAGGTCAAGAAGGGCGTGCTGGTGGACGCCCTGCAGAGCGGGACGCAGGACGCCGCGGCGGCGGGCGGCGCGCGCACGCAACCGGCCGCCGCCGGGAATCCCAAGGAGCGGCTGGTCCACCTGGTCTCCGAGATGAGCGGAGTGGCCCAGGAACAGGTGCTGCCGGAGCACACCGTCGGCGGCGACCTCAACATGGATTCCCTCAAGCGGGTGGAGATGCTGTCCATCATCGAGCAGGAGCTGGGCGTGTACATCGACGAGTCACTGGTCGACTCGGGCACCACGCTGGCGCAACTGCAGGGGCTGCTGGAGTCGCAGGAGGAGGCCAAGGCGGCGCTGCCGCCGTTTTATACCTGGCCGCTCAGCTTCTGGTTCTCGCTGCTACGCGAGGTGTTGCACCAGGTCGTGGTGTTCCCCCTGCTGAGCGCCCGCTACCGCATTCGCACCACCGGATTGGAGCACCTCGACGGGCTGGACGGCCCGGTACTGTTCGCCGCCAACCACAACGCGGTGCTCGGCGACAGCATGGTGCTGGCCAAGGCCACGCCGCGCGCCTGGCGCCGCCACCTGTCGTTCGCGGCGGCAGCCGAGATCACCTTCGAGAAGCGGTTGACGGGAATCGTGGCGGCGCTGGTGGCCAACGCCTTTCCGCTGTCGCGGGAGAGTGCGATCCGCGCCAGCCTGGAGCACATGGGCCGGATGATGGACGAGGGCTGGAACGTGGTGATCTTCCCCGAGGGGGAGCAGCGCCTCGGCCAGCCGATGCTGCCGTTCCAGAGCGGCACCGGCATGCTGGCGGTGGAGTCGCACACCCCCGTGGTGCCGGTGCACCTCGTCAGCCAGCCCGGCGCGGGGCTGCGGCCGCAGGTGGCGGTGCGCTTCGGGCCGGCGCTGCGCTTTGCCCCCGGCACCTCCTATCTCGACGCCACCAGCCGCATCGAGGCTGCGGTCAAGGCCTTGTAAGGCGTAGCGGCGACCGACCCGCATCCGGCAGTCGAGCGTACTGGACAGACCGGAAGGTTTCGTGACCGCCGGCGGTCAGCCGGCCAGAGCCGGTAACAGGTTCTCGTAGACGGCCATCGCCTCGCCCTCGCGCTCCTCGGGATCGGCCACCTTCAGGAAGGAGGCCTGGCCCGGGTCGGCGCCAGCGACGAAGTCGGCGTGGCTGGCGAACGCCGGCTGGTCGGCGCCGTGCCAGACCACCTCGCCGGCGCGCAGCACCACCAGCTCGCCGGCATAGCGCCGCACCAGCCGCTCGCGCTCGGCACGGTAGAACAGCGCCTGCTCGCAGGCGCTGCGGCGGATACCGGCAACCACCGCGGGCGGGTCCTGCTGGTCCGAGTCGAATGCCGCCAGCGGCGCCTGCAGCTCGCTCCGGAAGTCGATCTGCCGCAGATCGACGGTGCCGTAGCCGCGTTCGGCGGCCACCAGCAGGTGGTTGCGGTCGCGGCGGAACGGCGGCACCGGCCAGTCGGCGGTGGGATCGTGGCCCATCAGGTGGACCGCGCAAGCGTCGGTGGCGGTGGTCTGGTCGCCCGCGATCAGGGCGTTGGGCACCACCGGGCGTCCGCCCCACTCGGCGCCCTGCTGGCCGATCAGCCCGTCGATGATGTTGAGGCAGGGATCGGTGATCATCGCCAGGTCGGGCAACACGTAGGAGAGCCGGATGGCATGGTGGAAGTAATGCCGGATGCGGCCTTCAGGCTGGTTCGGCGGCGGCAGCCCGAACAGGTTCTTCATGCACAGGGTGACGCCCATGAACAGGTGATTCTTCATCTTGGCGACCGACACGAACTCGTCCGCTTCGCCAATGCAGGAGGTGAGCAGGTAGCGGTCGAACATGTTGCCGCCGCCGGGCACCTCGTAGAGGCGCAGCGGCGGCACCGCGGCGTCCACCAGCTCCACGCCGAACTCGCGCAGCACCGGCGCCGACTCGAAGTCGGCCGGGACG
>JAKZWC010000152.1:0-15334 GCA_047515735.1 Spirochaetales bacterium
TTCACTGTTGTGGGCAGGGGACGTGGCGCCGGCTGCGGAGCCTGCCGCACGCCAAAGCGTCGGTAGGGATGGTCCGCCAGCGCCCGTAGCGCAATCTGCTCGTCGCGCTCGAAGCGGTCCACCGGGCGCTCCCCGGTGGTGCCGTGGCGGCGCACGTTGGCCGTGTCCTCCAGCCAGCGCTCGGCCTGCTCGTTGAGATCGTCGTCGTTCACGAACGAGCGACCGTAGAAGAAGCTGTCGCGGAGGTAGCGAATCGGGCGTTCCACCCTTGCCCTTCGTGCGTGCCCGATAGGGCCGGCACGAGCGGGGCAGGAACCCCCAGTGCGCGGCGAAACGTAGGAACTCCGCGTTCAGCACAGGGAGCCACCGCCGACGCGATCGTCGGACAGCACCACCGCGCGCATCTGGTCGAACAGCAGCTCCTCGGGAACCCCGCCGAAACGCTCGAAGGCGCTCTCCAGCGCTTGCATCAGGACCGCCATTGTCTGCCGGGGGTAGGAGCGCAGCCACAGCAGCCGGGAGTAGCCCAGGACCACCACTAGGGCATGACGCCGGCCCCAGGGAAGCGCGAACGTCCCGAAGTCCACCTGGCCCTGGCGTCCCGCCGGCGTCTCGAAGCGCACCACCGGTGCAATCGGCTCCTGCGGGCGCACCACGCGCACATAATTGCGCACGCTCTCGTAGCAGCCCGGGTAGCCCGCGGCGCGCACCTCGTCGAACAGCCGCTTCGCCGACAGCTGGGCGAACTCCTCGAGACGCTCGTCGATGATCCCCTTGTACGGATCCAGCTTGTGGGCCACCGGGGGACGCGGCGTATACCCTCTTGCAGCGGCCCCCAGATCCCGCTCCAGTTGGCCCGTCTTGACCCACTGGTGGATCGTCCCGCGGCTCACTCCGAAGCGCCGCGCCAGCTCCGCCTTCGAAACGCCCTGGTCGAGATAGTGCTTCAGCAACATCCTGGTCTCCCTTCCGTGCATCCGCGCCCCGTTCCCACTCTGGTGGAGAAGCCAACAGAGCGCGCCGGGCGCCCCGGAATCGACAAGCCGAAACTGTTCAGTTTTCGATTGCCACGAATGTCAGATTTACAGTTACCAGCAACATATGCGGGACGATGCCCGTATCCGATGGCCTCGAACACCGCGCGGCGCAGGTTCAGGGGTGCCACGGCGCAGGATCTCGCACGATCTTGTACGGCGCGGCAGGGTCGACGGCGGCGCGGCCAGGGAGCACCGGCACCGGGCGCGCACTACCTTACAAAACCTTACTTCCGGGCCGCCGGCCAGCGAGCAGCTTACAAGCTCTTGATCCAAGCGGCGCGCAGCAGGTCCGCCCGTGAATCGGCTTCGGCGGCCAGGTCGTACGACCTTGACTCGTGCTGACGGTAATCGGTAGGGAAGCCAGCGGCTACCGATAGGCGCACCGGCGACGCTTGGAATTGGGTGGTGGCTCACCCCGATGGCTATTCGGGGCACTACTCCCACGCTTGATTGAAGTTCCCGGTGTTCCCAAGTACCCCGGCCCGGCGCCGCCCTGGCGTTAGAGGTACTTGGCGATAGCGCCCTGCTCGGCGGAGCCCGCGGCGGAGTAGTGGGCGACCATGCGCGCCGTCTTCCACCCGCCGGCAAGCATGGTCTCGGTAGTGGATGCGTCGCGCGCCGTCAACTCGGAGGCGAGCCCAACGCGTCCTGAGTGCCCGGTGATACGCCCCTCGATGCCGGCGGCCCTGGCGGCCGCGGTGAGGCAGCGGGCGATGGACTGGCCGTTCAACCAGCCGAGCACCGGCGTATCGGCAGGTTCCGGTGGCCGGAGTGTCCACACTGCGCGCGCGACGCCGTTCTCGAGGTTAGAGCACGTCCGCGGCGGTGCCGTCCGGCTGGCGCCATCGCCCGTGATGCCCTATGCGCCGGCCTGCGGGACCAGACGAGTCCGTGTCGCCGACCCCCAGCCGCGAGTCAAACCGCGCGGCGCAGCGCCAACCAGATCGCTTCCTCCTGATCGGCTATCGCCTCGAGCTGACCAGCGATCTCGGCCAGCGCCGGGGTCGGGTCGTCCGCCGCGCCCGGGTCACCAGCCGGATGAAACAGCTGAGCCACTTCCTGCCACCGGTCGCCCACCCCATGTAACTCCTGCGACGCACGCCCGATGGTCTCGTCGCCGGTGAGCTCGGCGGCCTCCCGCAGGAAGCGTGAGTACATGTAGCGAAAGATGCCGCCACCGGTGCCGCCGGTGGCGTCGATTGAAGCAGGCCCCGCGCAGCTGATCATCAGACATAGTCTTGGCCCAGCGCGGCACCTGTAGCGCTGCCTTGCGGATACCCTTGACGCCGATGTTGGCGATCGGGCCGTCCAGCATCGTCGCGCAGGCCTCGGCTATCGCCGTGCGGGCGTCGACGGCGGTCGGCGGCCGCTTGCCACGGAAATCGAATGTGTACCACATGTTGTGGGGCGGAAACGGCTTGAAGGTAGATCCTCGTGCCGCCGCGAACTGGTCGAGCGGCACGGTGTGCAGGTCGGCGTCGCGGTCGGCCACCGTGACGGTTGCCTGCTCAGCGTCGGCTCCAGCCACGACGATCACATGGCCGCCGAAGTGATAGTCGTCGGGTAGGTCGAAATAGGGCAGCAATCCCATGTCGACGTTCACCATCACCGGCTCGCCGGCCTCAAGTAGCCCCAGCATGGTCTTCTCCGCCCGGCTACGGCTGCTGGTGTGGAAGCGCTCCACCGCGACGCCCGTGCGCCGCCCGGTGGTCAGCTCCAGCCCCTCTACACCGGGGCGATAGACGTTGCCACGCCCGGCGAGCATCGGCGCCATCCCTTTCTGGTGCCAATAGAAGAATCCGATGCCAGCCCCGAGACCGAGCAGCATATCTTCGCTCACCTCATGGTGGTGGAATCGATAGACGTGGAGCACCGATCCGGTCACGCAGTGATGAGTCTGAAAGGAACGAAACCCCGGCAGCGCCTTCGCGGTATCGCTGGCAGCTTCTCTCACATCAGAAATATGGGTCATCGCACTGCTGCGGTCCAGACCCCACTGTCGTCAGCCCCAGCCCGTCGCTGTCCCTCCCGTCACCGCGATAGGTGCTTCACCGCTAACCTGTCGGTTCACTTCACTTGGCCCACGCTTGGTGCCCGTGCACAACTGGTCTCCGGGCACATGGTCTCCGGGCACAAAGAAGCCGCTCCTAGGAGCGGCTGACTCTTTGCGCGACCAGTTAACTCTTAGCAGGGGCAGGATTCGAACCTGCGACCTCCGGGTTATGAGCCCGACGAGCTGCCAACTGCTCTACCCTGCGTCGTCGAACCTCAAGGTACCACCGTTGCGCCTCTTCGGTCAAGAGGGCAGCGACCGGCCGGCGGCGACAGCGGCCCTTGGGGTCTATGAGTAACTAGTACTTCTTGATGGCGATGAGCTTGCGCTGTTTCTTGAGGCGCTTCCGCTCAAGGGCCTTGCGTTTCTTGTTGCGAACGGTCGAGGGCTTCTCAAAGTACTCGCGACGCTTCCATTCGCGTACGATACCTTCCTTCTCCACCATCCGCTTAAAGCGCTTGAGGGCCTTCTCAAGCAGCTCGTCTTCTCCGATGACTACGTGTGCGATGAACTATTCCTCCCGTGAGTCGACTCCGGAACCGGCACAGCCTGCCCGGACCCACTACCAAACAATAATAACGCGATCCCCGGCTGTGTCAACCAGCGGCACGCCGGCGACGCCGGCGACTGCATCCGGATCGATGGCAACGCCGCCGGCGCGCACTTCCCAGTGCAGATGAGGTCCCGTGGCCAGACCGGTGCTGCCGACGGTACCCAGCACCGCCCCGGCAGCCACGTGCTGGCCCTCCCGCACCAGGATCCGCGCCAGGTGGTAGTACAGCGAGTAGACGCCCGGAAGGTGTTCGATCACCACGGAGAGTCCGGTGACGATGCGAGCGCGGGCCATCATCACCGTGCCGCTGCCGGAGGCCGTTACCACTGTGCCTTCCGGCGCCCCGAAGTCGATGCCGTTGTGGATCGAGACGTCCACCTTGCCATCCTCGTAGAGATACGTGCGACGGTCCCCGAAGCCGGCCGTGCGGCGTACCTCGCCTAGCGGCAACCGCAGCGGCCCGAGATGGCGGTGTGCATCCGGGCGCCACGAGGATAGCAGCCGCCACAGCTCGCGCGACTGTTCCTGACGGCGAGGATCCGGGGCCCGCCGCAGCGTCGCAAGCTCCGCGCGTAGCGGGATCTCCTCCTCGGCAAACGTGCGCGCGCCGACGGTCAGCGGCTGCACCAGCAGCAGACGAAAGGCGGCCGGCGCAGCGGCGGCGGCCGTGCGTCCTGCTACCAGCAGCTTCGCGGTTCCTGCCGCGGCGGTACTCGGAACCCCGAGCAGTGCCGCCCACGAGTCGCCTGGCGAGTCCGTAGCGACGGCGAAACCGCGCCCCACAACCCTCTCCCCGCCGGGCAACTCGACGGTGACCGAGAGGCCGGCAAGGGGCACGGCGCTTGCCACGGAGACGCGCAACGGGCCTCCTGGCGCCACCGTGCGCGGCACCGTCAACCGGGGCCACGTCGGCGGCTCCATTCCCCCGTAGTGCAGGAACAGACCCCGCTCGGGCACCAGCCGCTGCGCCGTGAAATGATAGCGGGACCCGGGAGAGCACCATACCGCCAGCCCGGTTTCCCGCAACGGCCGGCCATCGAGATCCAGCACCGGCAGCAGCAACGCCGATTCCAGAATGGAGCGGGCCGCGGCGGAGAGCGGCTGGGCCGTCAGCCCCGCCGCCGCCGCAACGCAGACGGCTGCGGCTACCAGCACCGTGCGCCAGCGGCGCCCTGACATCAGCGTTCCAGATCCAGAATCGTCAACTGCAGGGTTTCCATCTGGTTGTAGCGCGATCGGGTAAGGCGAAACACGATGTTGACGCGATCGCCCGCGTTGAACTCGGCACCTACCTTGTCGGCGGCGTTCCAATACAACCCGGGCCAACGGTAACCGCCGGCGTCGAGCAGCAGCTTGGCGTGGGCGGGTTGCCCCTTGCCCACCAGTTCCACCTGCACGATCGGCACGCCGCGCATCAGAAAGGCCAGCGGGCGGTGACCGGCTCCGTACGGCGCGAACAGGTCGGCCGTCTGCCACACCTCGGGGGCGAGGTAGGCGGGTGGAATCTCGGCGTCCACGGTACGGTTGGCCGACGCTGGCGGCTCCACGGCGTCGATTACCTCCGCCATCTCCTCCAGGCGTTGCGCCAGTAGCGGAAGCCGCTCCGAGGTCAGATTGAATCCCCCTGCCATGGCATGGCCACCCCACCGCGGCAGCAGGTCATCGAGCCGCCCCAGGAGCTCCGGCACCGGCAGTCCGGGCAGGGTCCGGACCGAGCCGCTCGCCTCTTCGCCCAGGTCCGCCACGACGATCGCCGGGGCGCGAAACGCGTCTACCAGGCGCGCCGCAAGCATGCCGGTGACGCCGCGCGGCAGTTGTCGATCGATGACCCACACCAGCTTGCCGCCGGAACGTTCGTAGCTCTCGCGGGCGCCGGGCTGGGCGCGGGTCCAAGCCTCGTCAGCCACCGTGCGACGGCGCTGATTGAGGTTCACCAACTGTTCCGCCAGGGTGCGCGCCTCGGCCTCATTCTCGGTCAGCAACAGGCGTACCGCGACGGGAGCCTCGCCCATGCGGCCGGCGGCGTTCAACAGCGGAGAGAGGTTAAACGAGACGTCTATCGTGGTGAGATCCTTGCCGTACAGATTGGCGCGCGCCAACAGCTCGCGCAGACCCACCCGCGTGGTCGCGGTCAGAGCCCGCAGTCCGCGTTTGACCAGAATCCGGTTCTCATCCCGGAGCGGCATCAGATCGGCGATGGTGGAGAGCGCCACCAGGTCCAGCGTGCCCTCACAGTCGGCCATCAACTCCGGGTGGCGGCGCAACGCCACGACGGTGAACATCTCCACCAGCAGGTCGAGCTCGCTGCAGGTTCCCTCGCTGTACCGCGCCAGCTTGCTGCCTTCGCGAAGCTGCAGCAGCGATTTGCCGGCGGCGGGCGGATGCACCGCGGCCAGTTCGGAAGCCACATCGTGGACGAACAGGTCCACGCCACCGCAGGCGCGGGCGAGCATACGGCTCACCAGCGCTTCGTCATATACCACGATCTCGCAGCCGGCCGCGAATTCCGCCAGCCGCTCGGCCGCCGGCGCTCCGGCCCCGGGGTTGACGGTCTCGAACAGCCTGGCTCCGGGCACCAGGTTGGTCAGCTTGACGGCTTCGATGACGACACTGTCGTTGAGCGGTCGCACGTTGAGCAGGCACACGGTCTCGCCGTACAGGTCGGTGCGGGCGAAGCGCAGCGCCCAGGCCAGCTTCCACACCACGCCGCAGGCGGACAGCTCCAGGAACGGATAGGCGGAATCGGGCAGCTTGGGGTCCACCACCAGGCCGTCGGGCACCTCGCCCAACGGTTCGTGATGGTCCACCACGATCACATCCATGCCGTGCTGCTGAGCGGCCGCCACTTCCGCGGTGGCGGTGACGCCGCAGTCTACGGTAATCAGCAGCCGCACGTCGGACGCGGCCAGCTCCTCGATTACCGCGGGCGTCAGACCGTAAGGAGCATCGCCCTCCGGCAGCCGCCAGCTCACCGTGGCGCCCATCCCCCGCAGTGTCTCCACCATCAGGGCGGTGGAGGTGACCCCATCCACGTCGCGGTCGCCGAACACCAGTACCGACTCCCCGGCAGTCACTGCGTCAATGATGCGCGGCACGGCGGCGGTCATGCTAGGCAGCGTGAAGGGGTTATGCAGGTAGTGGGCATCCTCCTCGATCAGATACTGCACCGAGCGCGGGTCGGTGAGACCGCGGCGCAGGAGAATCGAACTCACCAGTGGATCGAGACCATAGCGGGCGGCAATGCGCTTCACCTCGACGGCGTCGACTGCGGGCTTGGACCATTCCATAAGCTGCGACCTGTCAGGACGCCCCGAGGCGCCGGGTCGCCAGCGGCTCGTAACGGGCGCCGGCGTGGCCGAGGTGGGATTCGAACAGCGCCAGTCGATCGAGAAGAAACGGAACGCCCGGCCAGGTGACCGTCGAACGCGCTGTCCATTTCACGCCGCGGCGCACCCGGGCCATCGTGACGTGAGGCAGTGGAAGCCGGTGGTCCACGGCAAACCCGGCAGCGGTTACCAGCGCACGCATCCGCAATAGGAAGTCCTTCAGCGCCGCAGCGCCCTCGCCGAGTACGGCATGCACCACGCGCGCCTGCCCCCGCGGCGGCAGTTGGCCGAGCGCGGTGAATCGGCAACGCAGCGGAGCCACGACTGCCAGCGCATCGTCGAGACACAACTCGCGGGCACGCGCCAAGTCGCCGCAAGCCAGACTGCCGAAGAAATGCACGGTTATATGGTACCCGGTCGCCGCCACCAGACGCAGCGCGTCGCCATCAGCCGCGAGCGGAGCGCAGCGTGCCTCCAGCTCCCGCCGCGCCGCCGGCGGCAACGGCAGTGCCAGAAACACGCGTCGGGTATCCGTACTCACAGGATGCCGGCGGCACAACGCAGCGAGTTGAGCGGTGCTTCCAGGCCGTGCTGGACCAGTTGTTGCAACACACGACGCAAGCGCTCACAGCCGGCGAAGGTCTGCCGCAGGGCCTGAGCCAGCGGCAGACCTGAGGTAGCCACGAGAAACCGGCGCGCCGCCGGGTCCAGACGCAGCCCTGCCGAGACCGACCCGGGAACGTAGCCGGTGGCGCAATGCCGGCACTGGCCTTCTCCGTTCAGAGCCAGATGCAACTCCTCTTCGGGAGCCACGCCTCGCCCGCAGCCGGCGCAGTACTCCAGATCCGGAGCCAGCCCCAGGAGTTCCAGGCAACGCCACAGCACTTGCACCGACACCGCCCCCGCCTGCGTTGCACCGGCGGCATCCAGCGCACGCAGTCCGGTGACCAGGAGACCGTGCACCGCAGCGGGCTCGGAGCCGCCGCCGTGGCTGCGCAGCACGATCTCCACCCACAGTGAGGCGGTGAAGAACTTGGTGAGGTCGGCGCGGATCGCGCCGTGCAGGTCGAGCGGTTCTACGTCAGTCACCTTGAAGGAGTCACGCACCGGGTCATGATAGAGATACGCGGTAACGCTGGCGAAGGGTATGGCCGCGGCCTTCAGCTTGCTCGCCGCTTTGCCGGCCCCGTGAGCGGTGGCGTATACCACTCCCCGTTGAGGGGTGAGCAGGGTAACGCTGCGGTGGATCTCACCCATGCGCGCCGACTTCAGCACCACTGCCGACTCGATCGAGTTGCGGCGCCGATTCGACGGCATGGCGCAGCTTAACCGCTGCCGCGTGTCGAGATCAACGGGCGCGGGCGGGTAGGCCCGCCACGGGAGGCCGGCTTGCTGGCGATCCGGAGCCGGAGGACCTGAGGCAGCCGGCCGCCGCGGGCCGCGGAGCGAGCGCCGGGGCGGAACGCATCCCGCTGCCGGGAACGGCGCGCCAAACTTGACTTGGCCTTGCGCCGCCAATACTTTCAGATCGCATGGAGCATCGGCAAATCATCCCCGCCGATACGGTTCTCCCACCCAAACTCACGATCCTGCCGCTGCCGAATACTCCCGTGTTTCCCGGTGTCTTCACGCCGATGATGATACCCGAGGGGCCCGGCGTCGAAGTGGTGCTCCAGGCCCTCAACGGCGACGGTTGCATCGGCCTGGTGCTGGTCCGCATGGACGCTAACTCCGAGGCGAGCCGCGAACCGCCGGAGGCGGCAACTGGTGAAGAACTTTATCAGGTCGGCACCGCTGCCAAGATTGTGCGCAAGATCAACTTGCCGGACGGCGGCATCAACATTTTCGTGTCCACGCTGAGACGCTTTCGAATCGCGAAGTGGCTGCATCCAACTACCCCGTTGGTGGCCGCCGTCGAGTACCTCGACAGCAGCAACCTCGACTCCGTCGAGGTCCACGCTTTGACCCGTGCCTTGATCTCCGAGATGAAGCAGGTATCGGAAAACAACCCTTTGTTTTCGGATGAAATGCGGCTCAACATGGTGAATATCGACCACCCCGGGAAAATCGCCGACTTCGTGGCCTCCATTCTCAACGTAGCCACGGCCGACAAGCAGGGGATTCTGGAGACGCTAGACGTCCGGAAGCGCCTCGAGAAGGTGCTGGTATTCATCAAGAAAGAACAGGAGCTCCTGCGCATCCAGAAGAAGATCCAGACCCAGCTCAACGAGAAGATCGAAAGGAGTCAGCGCGAGTACTTTCTCAAAGAGCAGCTCAAGGCGATAAAAACCGAGCTGGGGATGCCGGTCGACGCCAAGTCCAACGAGCATCACCGTTTGCAGGAGGCGTTTGCCAAGCTGGAGCTGCGCGGCGAGGCCAAGGAACGCGTCGATGACGAGATGGAGAAGTTCGCGCTGATGGATCCCAGCTCGGCGGAGTTTGTGGTCACCCGCAACTACCTGGAGACGATAGCGGCGCTGCCATGGGGCGATCCCGCGCCGAAGCCGGTGGACCTGACCCGCGCGCAGCGCAGATTGAACCGCGACCACTACGGCCTGGAAGACGTCAAGGAGCGGATTCTCGAGTACCTTGCCGTCGGCAAGCTGACAGCGAACGCGACCGGTAACGGAAGCTGGCGCGGCTCGATCATCTGTCTGGTGGGGCCGCCGGGGGTGGGCAAGACATCCGTCGGCAAGTCGATCGCCGGAGCCCTGGGACGCGCCTTCTTTCGTTTCTCCGTGGGTGGAATGCGCGACGAGGCGGAAATCAAGGGCCACCGCCGCACCTACGTCGGAGCCATGCCGGGCAAGGTGATCCAGGGACTGCGCATCGTCAAGACCCGCGACCCCGTGTTCATGATCGACGAGATCGACAAGCTGGGGCTATCGTTTCAGGGCGATCCGTCGTCAGCCTTGCTGGAAGTGCTGGACGCCGAACAGAACGCCGCTTTTCGCGACCATTACCTGGACCTGCCGTTCGACATTTCCGCGGTCATGTTCATCGCCACCGCCAACACGCTGGACACCATTCCCGCCGCCCTGCTGGATCGCATGGAAGTAATCAGGCTGTCCGGCTACGTGGAGCAGGAGAAAGTCCACATCGCGCGCCGCTTCCTTATTCCGAAGTCGCTGCAGCGCGCCGGCCTGGACAAGACCGAGATCAAGTACGACCCCGGATCGCTGCGCGCCATATCCAGCAACTGGGCGCGTGAGGCGGGGGTACGTAACTACGAAAAGGCACTCGATCGAATTCATCGCAAGATCGCCAAACAGGTTATTATGGAAGCGCTCGTCCTGCCCCTCAAAATCACCCGAGAGACGCTCTCTGAGTACCTCGGAAAGCCGCTCTTCGTAGAGGAAGAGCGCAACCGGATCACGGCACCTGGGATGGTGAAAGGGCTGGCGTGGACGGCTCTCGGTGGTGCCGTACTGATGGTCGAGGCGGTTGCCAATCCAGGCCGTGGTGGGATCAAGCTGACCGGAATGCTGGGCGAGGTGATGCAGGAATCGGCCAACATTGCGTATACCTACGTGCGTTTTGTGGCGGCCCGCTACGGGATCCTGCCGGAGTACTTTGAAAAACACTCGATTCACCTCCACATTCCCTCGGGAGCAACGCCGAAGGATGGTCCTTCGGCTGGTATCACGATGGCCTGTACGCTGCTTTCGCTGGTATGTGGAAAGAAAGTCAGGCCGTCATTGGCGATGACCGGCGAGTTGTCTCTGGTCGGCAAGGTGCTTCCGGTCGGCGGTCTGAAGGAGAAGGTGATCGCCGCCAAGCGCAACCGCGTGAAGGAGATCATCCTACCGCAGGCAAACGCCAAGGATCTTGACGAGATTCCCGAGAACGTAAAGAAAGGCATACTGTTTATGCCGGTCGACTCGATGGACAGCGTCGTCTCCAGGCTGTTTTGAACGCGCCGTTGCGCAGCCTGGTACAGCACCTTCAAGTGATGCTGCGCGGGATCGCGGGCGCCGTGTTCATGCTGGCCGCCGTGGGCTGCGCGGTCTCGGAACCGCCGCCCGCGCTGCACCCCGGGTTCTCGATTACGATGCCGGATCTGGAAGAGGTACTGGCCGCGGTGGAGCCGAACAGCGGGGCACGGATTCGTGCGCGGCCGCAGGTGTTCCTCGACCTGATGGCAAAGATGCTGACGGCACCGCAGGCGTTCCACCGGCTGGTGGACAAACAGCACGCCCTGGAGAGCGACCACGGGCCCGGTGACCTGGTGGCTATGGAGGGCTATCCCATCACCACCAACCGCCCGGGGCACCGCCTGTCGCGCCGCATCATGCCCGACCTGCTGGCGATGATCGAGGCGGCACGCAGCGACGGCATCGAGCTCACGGTCTCCTCCGCGTACCGTTCGTACGAGTACCAGGCGGGCTTGTACCAGCGCCACGTGGAGCAGTTCGGCAAGGAGGCCGCCGACCGGGTATCGGCGCGTCCCGGCCACTCCCAGCACCAGTTGGGCACCACCATCGACTTCGGCTCCATCGCCGCCGGCTACGGCGAGACCCCGAACGGCCGCTGGCTGGCGGCGCACGCGTGGCGCTTCGGCTTCTCCCTCTCCTACCCGGAGGGACAGGAGGAGGTAACCGGCTACGGCTACGAACCGTGGCACTTCCGCTACCTGGGCCGTGTCGGCACGGGCCTGGAACGGGAGTTCTTCGGCAGCCTGCAGCAGCCGTTCCTGGTGTTCCTCGCGGAATGGGCGTGGTGGTTCGAGCTACGCCGGCACACGTGAGTGCCCCGGCGGGGGCCGCTACCGCCCGGCGGCGGAAAGTTGGGCTGCCGTGACCGCCACGGCACCGGCGCGCAGGACGCGCGGCGGCGACACCGTCACGTCCACGATCGTGGATGGCACCGCCGCGGCGACCGGCCCTTCGTCCACGATCAGTTCCACGCTACTGCCGAACGCGGCACGCAGCGCCGCTGGGTCGCCGAGCGGGGGCTCCCCGGTCCGGTTGGCGCTGGTCGAGTAGAGCGGCGCCCCGACCGCGGCGATGATGGCCCGCAGCGCGGGGTCGGCAGGTACCCGTACCGCCAGGCTTCTCGCGCCCGCCGCGACCGGGGTCGGCGCCGGCTCTGCCACGGGAAGCACGATGGTCAGCGGGCCGGGCCACAGCCCCGCCAGGGCCGGTGGCGGCGCGGTGCCGGTGATCGTCTCGGCGCTGCGCCCATCCGCCAGCAACACCAGCAGCGGCTTGCCGTCCGGGCGTCCCTTGAGGGCAGTCAGACGGGCGCCGGTTGCCGGCGCCACCCCGTGCAGGCCGTAGACCGTATCGCTACGCATTACGACAATGCCGCGCCGCCGCAGCACGGCGCAGATTTCCTCGTGGCGCGGATGCAGGTTCACTTCGGCACCATCGCTACAGCCGGTAGACGGTGACTTCGCCGCGACGGTGGCGCGCGCGGCGGCGCTTGCGGCGTGGCCCCGGCCCGGCTCCGCCATCGCCCGCGGCTTGCTGTGAGCCCGCCGCGCGTTCGGTGCCGTCGGCGCCGCTCGCGGCTACCTCCGCGATGTCCTGAGCGACATCCTCAGCGGCTTCGGGTGGCCGGAGCCGCCGGTCGGGACCGGCCGCCGGCGGCGGTCCCGCTACGTCGTCATGCGTACCGGCCGCGGGGAAATCGCCTCGGGCCGTTCCGGGTTCGGACCAGCCATCCGCCGGGAACGTATCCTCGACACTTCCGGCTACCGCACCCCGGTCGGCGGCGCCGACGGCGCCGCCCGCCTGCCCCGCGCGGGTCCGCAGCACCCGCTTCACGGTAAGCGCGGCGAACATTCCCAGGCCGAGGAACAAGCCCAGGGCAAGTACGTTGAACGGGTCGCGGGGTACCGGAAGCTGGGGCTGCACGAGCGGGCCCACATCGGGAAAGTCGGGGGCATAGGGAGAGGTGGTAGCGGCAGCAGGAGCGGTCGGCTGCGGCCCCACCCTGATCACCAGTTCATCGGCGCGATAGTAGCCGGTGTCGCGCGCCAGCAGGCGCAGCAGCTCGGGCTCGGTTCGCAACAGGTTCGCAAGCCGCTCCAGGTCGGTGTGGCGCTCCTCGAGAGCTGCAATGCCGGTTGCCACGCGCCCTTCGTATGCCTGCAACCGATGATAGTTGAGCAGCCCGGAGGCACCGAACAGGAAGGACAGCAGGGTCGCTACGACGAGACCGGCGACGGTACAATAGAAAAGACGGGGAACACTCACTCATTGTTAGACACGGCAGTCCCGCGCCACGCCTTGAATCGGTCCACGATCATATTGCGCCGGTGCATGGCCGATATTATAGGCACCGGGTAGAACCTATGGAGCACGACACCAACGCCGCCCCGAACCGGCCAGCGCACGGTGACCCAGACGACGCCAATCTGGAAGCATACGGTGATTGGGTGACCGTGGACCCCGATCCAGCGCCGTCCGCCGAGTCGTCGCCTGCGGCTGACGAAGCGGACGCCGGCGGTGCCCACCAGGAGTCGGACAGCAGGGCCGCCCAGGATCTGACGGAAGCCGAGGAAGAGCTGCTCGACCAGCTCACCGAGAGCGAACCCGTTGCTGGCGCCGCCCCGGCGGCAGCAACGGCCGCGCCGGCCGCCGCCGACCCTCACGCAACCACCGCCGCGCTGGCAAAGTTGGAACGCCAGCTCTCCTCCCTGGACGCCGATCTGAAGGCCGTCGGACAGCAGCTCGCGGAGCTTCGCGGCAGGGTTGGCGAAGTCCCGGAACCGGCTGCCGTACCCGCCGATGTGGATCCCCCACCCGCCGAAGTGGCTGCCCCACCGGCGCAGAGCTTCGAGGCCGAGGCAGGAGACGATCCTCTCGCCATCTCCCTGGAGGAGTTGGAGAACGACCCCCTCGCACCGTGGGAAGCCGCCGCTCCGGCTCCGCAGGCGCCTCCCGGCGACGTCGCCGAAGTGGCGCTCGAGTCGCCGGCGAGCGCGCCGCCACCGGCCGGCCAGGAGACTCCCGCGGAGGAAGAAGAGGTAGACAGTATCGAGCTCGTGGCTGAACCGGAGCCGGAGCCGCCCGCCGCTAGCCCCGTGGAGACGCTGCCGGCCGAAGATCCGACACCGGCGGCCATGGCGCCGGCGGCCGGCGCGGAAATCGGCGGCCCGGTAAGAGAGGACGTGCGCTCCGTGCTCGCCTACCTCGACCAGTTGCTTGATGCGCTGCCGCCGGAGAAAGTCAGGGAGTTCGCCCAGTCGGAACACTTCGCTACCTACAAGAAGCTGTTCAAGGAATTCGACCTCGATGAATAGCGCCCCAAAACCATCGCCTGCGGCGCTGCTTTTGGCCCAGCCTCGCCGTACCGAACGGAGCCCTGTCGGTTGTGCCGCTGACGCGCCAATCCGACAGGCTCCTAGCGCCGCCGGGTTGCCGTTGGGTTGCCGACTTCGAACCGGTCCAGCGGGGTGCTGCAGCGGCCGACAATAGAGGAAGGCGATATGCGGGACCTCTCCCATCATGCATCTCTGCGGCGGCTGTTCGGTATTGCCGCTACGGCCTTTCTGGTGTTCCTGGTCGCTCTCCTCGCGGTCCGGCTCTACGTAGCGCGCGAGGCCGGTGATCGCAATGCGGCCAGCCACTTCGAGTTGGCAAACAGCGAACTGACCGACGTATTCCTGCAACAGGGTCTCACCGTCACCGATTTCGTGGTAGACGGCGCCAAGGTGGCGTTCTTTGGCGAGGCCGCGCAGAAACTGATGGGCGAGGCCGGGCTGGCGGCAATGATCCTGCGTGGGCCGGAGGGCGTGCTCTATGCCTATGCTCCCGAGCGGGACCTGTTCGCCCCCGCCGAGGGACCGCCGCAGAAGCTGCGCCTGCCGAGCCTGCACACCATGTACGCCGCGCCCTTCACCGGCGACCCCGCCACCACCCTGACCGCTTCGTACCGGCTGGTGTCGCGTGAACGCGCCTTTCAAATCGTGCGCGACGCGCTGTTCCTGGTGCTGGCGTTTCTGCTCGCCTGTGCCATCGCCTTGCTGCTGATCGTGACGCTGACGCCGCAGCCCCGGTCGGAGGCGCGGGAGCCCTGGCCGGACGGCGTCGACGAGGAGAGCGATGGGCAGAACGGCGCCGTGGAGCCGGAGGAGCGTGGCGCCGGCTACGGCCTGGAGCCGCAGGACCGGTTCATGGAGCGGCTGCGGGGTGAACTTGAACGCGCCGCCGCATACCAGGCCGACCTCAGTGTCGTGCTGGGCGTCCTGCTTGCCGCCGAAGCCACCACCGACGACAGCTCGGCGCGCATGGCAGATCTGGTTCGGGAGTTGGCGCTGCTCCCCGAGTTGGCCTTCGCCTACGGCCAGGCGGGGTTCGCGCTCATCCTGCCGGAAACCGATCTCGACGCCGCCATCGCGCAGTTGGAGTCGTGGCGC
>JAKZWC010000153.1:0-4743 GCA_047515735.1 Spirochaetales bacterium
CTTCAAAGACGACGGATAGTAGAAAAAGCCGACAACTCGGCCATCTACTGCTCGCCACGTTACGGCGCACCTTCCTTCTCTGCGTTGCGCCTGCCCCCCGGCCGGAAGTCTCCGAAAAAGGTGAGACCCACGTCGGAATGACGCCCCGAGGCAACAAGCTGGATCAGACCACGCCGGCCGTTTATCAGCCATTCCGGGTCCCGTTGCGCCAGCTCCGCGCCACGGCCGGGCGCAAGGCCGGTCAGGATCTCGCTCTTGAGGGTACGCAGGATCAGCGCCGGCGACGGCAGGTAGTCGACGATGGCGTCGGTATCGGCATCGTGCGGCCAACAGCGGTCGGAGAGCAGGCGGCGGTAGTTGACATCGCCCTTGAACAGCACCAGATCGGCCTGCGCCAGCGCGCCTGTCAGGTCGGGGGGCAGGTTGGGATAATGGCGCGGACCGTTCCAGAACCAGTGCGGCTGCACGCGCAGCCACCCCTCGGCCAGGGCCCGGTCGAGGCGCCGCCCGATCGCCGCCGCCGGTTCGCGTTGCTCACGCAAGAGGCTAAGGGTGGCGTGCACGTCGGCTGCGGTGGCGTCGGAGACGAAGAACGGCGCGTCCTTGACGTGCAGCCGGACCTGACGCGTGCGGCCGGCGAGCAGGTGGTCGACGAGCACCAGATCGCACGCCAGTTCGGCTCCGGCGTTGTCCGTGACGACATCCAGCCGCCGCGCCTGGCCCAGGCACCGCTCGGCCGTGGCGGCGTGGTCGATGACCAGCTCGCCGGCGCCGGCCGCCGCGATCACCGCGCCCGCGCCGCCGCGATCGATCTCGTAATTGGAGAGGTCGACCCGATTGCCCCACAGCGAGGAGCGCAGCAGCACCGGCAGCGGCGCAGCGCTCAGACCCGCCGCCAGCTCGGGGCCGCTGCGGCTCAGCTCGGCGGCCTTCGCGGCGGCGAACGGATCGCGCCCGTAGCCGGGAGCCGCCGGATCGTAGTACCCCGTGGCGGTGAGCACCCGCAGGTAAAAGCAGGCCTCCGCCTCGTACCAGGGCAGGTCGAGCCACGCTGACCCCAGCAACGGGCGCAGCGCCTGCTGCCACGCCTGCCGCTCGCCGGGTATCAGCCGCGGACCGCGTCCGCCCGCCCACGGATCGGTGAGCCGCCCGCAGCGAATCTCATCTGCCAGGCGGCGCAACTCCGGTTCGCAGCCGGGCGCCAGCTTGCCGCCCGCGAGCAGGTCGCCGATGATGGAGTGCTTGCGCTGCACGATGGTGCGGCGCGCGAAGGAGCCGGGCGTTCCGGTCCACAGCGGCGGCGGGGCGATCGAGTCCGGTTTCATCACAGCGGGCAATCCGATAGGGTAACGCGACCATGACAACCTGGGAGGCGCCGGTGCTGGCCATCGATGTCGGCACCTCGGTAGTCAAATGCGGCCTGGTGGCGGCGGACGGCTCGACCGCCGTGTCCGCGCAGCCCATTTCCACCTCCGTTGCCGCCGGCGGCGTTCACGAGGTGGATGCCGAGGAGTGGATGCGCGCCATAGCCCGGAGCGTGGCGGCCCTGGGTGCCCCGCGCGAACTGGCAGCGGTGGTGGTAACCGGCAACGGTCCGACCGTAGTGGCGGCGGGCGCCGACACGCGCCCGCTGTACCCCGCCATCACCTGGCTGGACCGGCGCAGCGGGCCCGAAGCTCGGCTCATCGCGGAACGCACCGGACGCCCGCAGGAGGCCGGATTCTTCCTGTCCAAGATCTTCTGGGTATATCGTCACGCACCGCTACTGTACCGGCAGACCCATGGCTTCGTCTCCGGCCCGGAGTACGTCGAGCTGCGCCTCACCGGCCACTGGCACACCAATCTGCCGGCCCCGGAGTTTCGGCGCTTCTACTGGGACACCGGCCTGGTGGAGGAGCTGGGCATGGATCCCGCCAAGCTGCCGCCGTTCGTCGCCACCGGAACTCCGGTGGGCACCACCGCGCGGCCCGCCGCTGCCGAGCTGGGCATTCCGGCGGCGGTGCCGGTATTCGCCGGCGCCCCCGATTTCGTCATGGCGCTGCTGGGAACCGCGACGGTGGCCGAGGGTGAGACCTGCAATCGCTCCGGCAGCTCGGACGGCGTCAACTATTGTTCCGGGCACGCGGTCCGCGACCCGCGCCTGCTGTGCCTGCCGCATGTCGTCGACGGCCTGTTCACCGTAGCCGGCGTGATCTCCACCACCGGCAAGGCGCTGGAGTGGTTCGCGCGGCTGGTGCACGACGATGGGGAGCTGTTCCGGCGCGCGGCTGAGGCGCCGGCGGGCGCCGGTGGCGTGCTATTCCTGCCGTATCTTGCGGGCGAACGCACCCCGCTGTGGCGCGACGACGTCCGCGGCGTATTCAGCGGCCTCGGGCTGGAGCACGGCCGCCTGGAACTGGCGCGGGCGGTCCTGGAAGCCGTAGGCTACGCGTTGCGAGATTGCGTCAGCCTGATCGAAGCGCACGGCGGCAAGGTCGATGCCATCCGTCTCGCCGGCGCGCGCGGCGGCACCCGCTGGCTCAACCAGATCAAGGCGGACATCCTGGGACGCCGTCTGCTGGTTCCCGCGGTGTTGGATGCCGAGCTCATCGGCTGCGCCTGCGTCGCCTCCCGGGCGCTTGGAGTGGATCCCAGTCTCGGCGCCGCGGCCAAGCGCCTGGTGCGGGTGGTGGATACCATCGTCCCGCGGACCGAACACGCGGCCCGCTACGACGAGGGGTTCGCCCGCTACCGGCGGGAGCAGGCGCGGCTGTAGGGCGCTGCCGGTCGCAGCCGTGAAGCGGTGCTACCTTGTGCCGGGGCCGAACATGCTGCTCAGTTCCTGCTTGACCTGCTGCAGCACGTTGCCGTAGCGGTCCTCCAGCAACGCCATATGCTGCCGCAGCATCTGGACGTACTCCGGGTCGGTGGCGGGATCGATCCGCACTCGACTGCCGGTGCGGCGCGCCAGCTCCTCCTCCTTCTGCTCCTGGCGCGGGGCGTATTGGAGATCGACGTTCTGCTTGAGCTGCTGGCGCTCCTGGAAGTACTCGGCGAAGAACTGCTCGAGCTGCTGGCTCATGATGCGCAGCCGGCGCTGGTCGCGGAGGATGGCGGAGAAGCCTTCCATGGCGCGCCGGTTGCGCTTGAGCCCGTACTCGTCACTGGGCAGCGCCAAGTTGGAGCTGAGGGCTTCGAACACCCCTTCGCTCACCCACTTGCGTTCCTTGCCGTCGTGCTCCCGCACCTTCCGCGTCAATGAGAACTCGGGATCGTTCAGGAACTGCGGCACCAGTCTCTTGCCGGCGGTGATGAAACCGCTGGCCAGCAGGTTCTCCGGATCGGCCTGCACGTCCTTGGTGCGCTCCAGGGCGATCTCTAGCGACGACTTGATGCTCATGGCGACTCCTCACTCCGTCACGGCGGCGTCGATCCGGCAACCCTGTCCGCCTGGTTTCCGCCGCCTGCTTCTCTATCGTGCCGATACCCCACCGGGTCGCTACCAGTGCCGTCCAGGACTAGGTCGACGGCCACGTCGTGAGCCGCGCGCGGCACCCGCGGCACCACCTGCTCGGGCATGCAGACTCCAACCAGCAGCGCTGTCGGGCAGCGGCGCCGAAGCTCCGCCAGTGCCCGGTCGTAATGCCCGCCGCCCCATCCGAGGCGCCCTCCGGCGCGGTCGAACGCGGCGCCCGGCACCAGCGCCAACGTCGCCGGCGGCAGTCGGTCGAACTCCAGCGACGGTGCCGCGGCCGGCGGCTCCGCCACCCCGCGGTAGCCGCTCCGCAAGCCGGAAAGGTCGTCCACTTGGTGGAAGCGAAGCTGCATACCGACTGCCCGCGGCAGTCCTACCACCACCTTGGCGGCGAGTGCCGCGGCCAACACCGGCGCCGTGGCAGGCTCCCGGGCGGTGGCGGCGAAGCCCAACAGGCAGCCCAGACCTTGCCACTCGGGACGCACCGCAAGCGCCTCATACAGCACCCTGCCGGCTGCCACGAACCGGTCGGCAGGAACGCACCGCAGGCGTTGTCGCATCGACGCCCGCAGCTCGCGCTTGCCGGCCGCAGTGCGGCAACCGGAAAATGTCGGGCTGGGCGGACTTGAACCGCCGACCCCACGTCCCCCAGACGTGTACGCTACCAACTGCGCCACAGCCCGATTGCCCCGCGAATGTAGCACCCGACGTAGCGCCGGTCAATGTCGCGCCGGCTGACTCGAAAGTGTCGGCCAACCAGCGCTGCCTGAACCAGGATTCGCATCGTCTTCGGTGTCACGGAATGGCCGTGCCTGGTTATCGGTCCGCGTCGGGAGGCGGCAGAAACTCGCGGAACTCGTACTCCACCCGGCCATCGTCGGCGACGGCCATGCCCGCATGGCCGTTGCGTACCAGATCATCCAGGGTGCGCTCCGAATCGGCCATCGACAAGGGGCTGTCCAGGGCCACCATCGCGGCCGTGACCCGTCCGTCGTGCCGGCGCGCGATACGCAGCACCTCCTTCTGCGGATCCGGCAGCGCCGGCGCCGGCGCTCGTGGCCGGTCGCCGAGCCGACGCAGGGAGAGAAACGCCTGCACCGCCGGCAGCACCCCCGCGAAGGCGAACGGGAAGATCCAGAACCAGCCGCCGTGAAACAGCAACAGGGCGCCGAACACCGCGCTGAAGGTGAGCCCGCTGGCAAGCTGGCCCTCCGCCTGCTTGCGCCGCTTGCGCCGGCGCCTGCCCTCATGCTCCACCGCGTCGTCCCGGGGCACCACGCCTATAGCAT
>JAKZWC010000154.1:0-9850 GCA_047515735.1 Spirochaetales bacterium
GACGTAAATGCGCGCGACCGTGACGGAAACAGCGCGCTGCACTGGGCGGCCCGTGACGCCGATGATGCCGCCATCGTGAGCGCGCTGGTGGGCGCCGGTGCCGACCCCGACGCGCGCCAGAAGGAAGGCGCTGCTCCACTGCACTGGGCAGCTCGCTACAACCACAGTGCGGCAATCGTTGCGGCGCTGGTCGAGGCCGGCGCCAGCCTCGACGTGCGGCAGCGCTCTGGCGGCACACCGCTGCATACCGCGGCTCGGTACAGCGATCACCCGGCCATCGTCAGGGCGCTGGCGACAGCCGGAGCAGACCTGGAGGCACGCCACGATGACGGCACCACGGCGCTGCATTGGGCGGCCCGCTACAACGACAGCACGGCCATCGTTACGGCGCTGCTAGAAGCCGGTGCCAGCCTTGACGCGCGCAGCACCGAACGCGGTGCTACGGCACTGCATCTGGCGGCTTACTACAGCGACCATCCGGCCATCATAACTATCCTTGCGGAAGCCGGAGTAGGGCTGGAAACACGAAATTATCTCGGCGCCACGGCGCTGCACAGTGCGGCCAGCTACAACTACAATCCGGCCATCATCACCGCCCTCGTGGCGGCCGGTGCGGATCTGGATGCGCGACTCAGCGATGGTGGTGGGACCGCGCTGCACGCCGCCGCTTTCTACAATCAGAGTCCGGCCATCGTCAGCGCGCTGGTAGAGGCGGGCGCAGACCTGGAGGCACGCAACGATCTGGGCGCTACGCCGCTGCTCACCGCGGCTGGATTCACCGAGAATCCGGCTATCATCACGGCGCTGACGATGGCGGGAGCGGACCTGGATGCGCGGCACTCGATTGGCGGCGGCACCGCGTTGCACCATGCGGCCGTGCTGCACCACAACCCGGCGATCATCGTCGCGCTCCTGGAGGCCGGCGCGGAACTCGAGGCTCGCAACCTCCTGGGCCGAACTCCGCTGCACAGTGCGGCTTCGAAGAGCGATTATCCCGCTGTCGTCGCTGCGCTTGTAGCAGCCGGAGCAGAGGTAAATGCAACGGATCGTCGTGGCCGTACTCCGCTGGACCTCGCCCACGATCCGGAAACCATCGCGCTGCTGCGTGCGGCCGGAGCCAGGTGCGGAGAAGGCTCGGTGTTCAGCGATGGGCGGTGCCGGCGCGGGTAGCGAGCCGGCTGCGTTGACCCGCGGACCGGCAGCCGATGTAATTGCCGTTAACGGGCGCTGACTCGAGTCTCGACAGCCGTTGCGAGGCAGGCGCCGCGGGCGAGGAGGGCAGATGGATCGGGAGCTGTACGCGGGACTGGACCTGGGCGGGACCAAGATCGCGGCGGCGGTGCTGACGCGCGAGGGGCGCACCGTCGGCGAGGCCCGGCTCAATTCACGCGCCGGCACCAGCGGCGATACGGTGGCGGCCGACATGGTGCGTGCCGTGCATGGCGCTCTCAAGAGTGCCGGGACCGATGCCGAGGCCCTGCGGGGCGTCGGCATCGGCGCTCCCGGTCCCCTCGACTGGAAGGCGGGGGTGATCCACTTCGCCCCCAACCTCGGCATGCGCAACTACCCGCTGCGCCTCTACATCCAGGAACGACTGGGGGTGCCGGTATTCCTGGACAACGACGTCAACATGGGCACCTACGGTGAGTATCTCGCCGGCGCCGCCCGCGGGCACCACTACGTGCTGGGCGTGTTCTGCGGCACCGGCATCGGCGGCGGGCTGGTGGTCGAAGGGCAGGTGTTCCGCGGCGCCAACGGCACCGCCGGCGAGATCGGCCATACCATCGTCCATGCCGGCGGCGCCCTGTGCGGCTGCGGCCAGCGGGGCTGTCTGGAGGCGTACGCCAGTCGCAGCGCGATGGCGCGCGAGCTGGTGATGCTGGCCAATGTCGGTCAGGCACCCACGGTGCGCGACGCCGCCGGCACCAAGTTGAAGGCGGTCAAGAGCGGGGTGATTGCGCGCGCCGTCGCCGCCGGCGAGCCGGCCGTGTGCGGTGTGGTGGACCAGGCGGCCCATTATCTGGGCATCGGCATCGCCAACTGCGTCAACCTGTTCAGCCCGGACGTGGTGGTGCTGGGCGGCGGCCTGGTGGAGAAGCTGGGGGGCCGCTTCGTGAAGCAGGTGGGCCGCTCGCTGCAGCAGCACGCGCTGGAGGCGACGGCCCGCGGAGTACACGTGGTGCCGGCCCAGCTCGGCGACGCGGCCGCCATCCACGGCGCCGTCGGCGCGCTACGGGAGATGCTGGGAGAGACCGCCTGATGCCGCTGACGGCGGCCGAAGCCGGGGGCGGCGGGCGCCTGACGGCGGTGCTGGACGTGGGCTCCAGCTCGTTTCGGCTGATGATCGTCGACTGCCACCCCGACGGCACCTGGGACGTGGTGGACCGGGCGGTGAAGCCGGTGCCGCTGGGCCACGACGTGTTCTCCTCCGGTCGCATCGGGCGCGCTACCCTGACCCGTGGCGTGCAGGTGCTGGGCGGCTTCTGCGAGCTGCTCGCCGGCTGGCGCATCGCGCCGGCGGACACCCTGGTGATCGGCACCAGCTCCCTGCGCGAGGCGCGCAACGGCGACACCTTCGTCGACCGCGTGGCGCTGCGTACCGGGCTGCGGATCGACGTCGTGGGCGAGGTGGAGGAGAGCCAGCTCACCTACCTGGCGGTGCGCCAGGCGGTCAGCGCCTATCTGCCCGCGTTGCTGCGCGCCACCGCCCTGATCGTGGAGGTAGGCGGCGGGCATACCACCCTGATACTGGTCAAGCGGGGCCGCATCTCGGCGCTGCGCACCCTCAAGGTGGGAACCGTGCGCATGGGGCGACCGCTACAGCTCGCCCTTAGCGCCGATACCACGCCCCGCCAGATCGTAGAAGAGTCGATGGGTCCCACCCTGGCCACGGTGCAGAAGGACCTGCCGCTCTCCCGCGTCGGCACCTTCATCGCCATCGGCAGCGACGTAAGCATTCCGGTCCAGGCGGCCGGCGGTCCCGGCGGCAGCCCCATCTCCCGCCTCAGCCGCGCCGACTTCGACCGGTTCATCGAAAACGCGATCGCCAAACCGGTGGCGGAGGTGGTGCGCGACCTGCAGATCTCCTACAGCGAGGCCGAGCTGCTGGTTCCCGGGCTGCTGATGTACCGCTCGTTCCTGGAGCTGACCGCCGCCGGCGAAATGATCGTCGCCCGCGTGAGCATCCGCGAAGGGGTGCTGATGCGCCACGGCGCCGCACCCAGCGCCCGCGCGCCGGGCGAGCTGCGTGCCCAGGTGACCGCCAACGCCATCAGTCTGGGCAAGCGCTACCGCTTCGACGAACTTCACGCCCGCCACGTGGCGCGGCTGGCGTGCCGGCTGTTCGACACGCTGCACGCGGAGCACGGTCTCGACGCCTCCAGCCGCCTGCTGCTCGAGGTGAGCGCCATCCTGCACGACATCGGCATGGTGATCCGCGCCAGCGGCCACCATAAGCACGGGCACTACATCGTGAACAACTCGGAGATCTTCGGCCTCGACGGGCGCGACCGGACGGTCGTCGCCAACGTGGTTCGCTACCATCGCCGTGCCCTGCCGTCCCCTTCCCACACCTCCTACATGAGCCTCACCCGCACCGACCGCATCGTGGTGAACAAGCTGGCGGCGCTGTTGCGGGTGGCGGATGCCCTGGATCGCAGCCACCAGGCGCGGGTGAGCGAACTGCAGGTGGAGAAGACCGAAGACGAGGTGACCATCTGGTGCCGCTGCGCCGGCAACCTGGCGCTCAAGGTGCTGGCCCTGGAGCGCAAGGCGGACCTGTTCCAGGAGGTGTTCGGGCTGCGCGTGCGGCTGGAACGGATGGCGCCCTGAGCTACAGCTCGACGCTGACCCGCACGCCGAACCGGTGGTTGGTGGCCGTCGCGCCGCGCTGCAGGCCGTCGTTTTCGATGTGCTCGAGGGCGTAGCTGACCCGGGTCCGCAGCTTCAGGAACGGCACCACGGGGAACCTCCCGCCGGCCGCGAGCTCGAGCTGGTAGACGTGCTCCAGCAGGCCCGCCAGAAACGGAGTCGGGCCGACGAAGGTAGCCGTGCCGTCCGCGTCGTAGCCGTCATCCCAGATCGAACCGTCGTCGAAGGGTCCGCGCTCCGCGAGCCGCGCCGAGGCGTTGCCGTGGCGGATGGCGCGCGCCGTCAGTTCCAGATCGAGGCCCGGCGCCGGGGTCACCAGCGCCGCCAGGGTCCACTGGTCGGAATCGGGTTGCAGGGCATTCGCCAGCGGCAGCTTGCGGTGGGTGTAGGTGAGGTAGTTGATCGGCTGATGGCTGGAGTGGGTGTACATGTACGGCGCCACGTACAGGTAGTCGAGAGACACCGCTCCCACCACGCCGGACGCCGCCGGCAGGGCCCACGACACTGCCGCCTGACCCGCCGTCTTGTTCGCGAGCGGGCTCGGGTTGAAGGTCCCGTGGGCGAACACGTTGTAGTCGTCGACATACAGGGAGGCCTGCGCGCTCAACCCCCACGGCAGCCGCGCCCGGGCGCCGATTCCGGCCAGCGTGTTGTCGTGGTCCAGGATGAACGGCTCGACAACGAACGCTATCGGCAGCAGCGAGTACAGGCTCAGCCGGGCGCCGAACAGCGCGCTGGAGAACGCGTCCAGACTGAGCCAGGGCAGGGCATGCCACTGCAACGCGTGCAGCATCAGGTACTTGGATGGGAAGCCGGTGGTGCCCGGGTTTCCCTTCAGCCGGTAGCGGCTGCCGTCGGGACGCACCGCCTGCTCGGCCACCAACTCCATGAAGACGACGGTGTAGGCGAGGCGGTCGCCGTGCAACACCGCGGCCAGGTGCGCCGCCGGCGGCGCGCCGGCGCCCAGCACGATGCTGTCGTAGAGCGGGACGCCGAACGCGCCCTGGGAAAAGCCGCCCCGCAGGGAGAGCCGCGCCGAACCGAACGCCGCCGTCGCCCGCAGGTCTTCCTTGCCGCGAAACCGGATGCCGCCGACGGGAAAGTTCGGCCCCGCCGTGGGAAACACCGGTCGCTGCCGGGGCCGATAGCGCGGTGCGGGCTCGGCGGCGCTCTCCCACCAGTAGCGGAAGGCGGCCGTGTAAGCGAACTGCCCGAACAGGGAGGTGGATTCGAGCGCGCCGCCGAACAGCAGGCGGGGCCCCGGCGCCGCGGGAAGTCCGGCAGTCAGTTCGCCGTAGACGGAGGCGGTGATCGGCGGCAGGCGCAGGCCCTCCTCCGTGTCCTCCGGTACCAGCTCGGCGAGATAGGCGGCGGCCAACTCGCGATCCGGGCGCGCGCCGGCGGCCGCCACCTGCTGCACCAGATCGACGACCAGTTGCGGAGTGTAGGGCCGCAACACCGGCAACGGCGCGAAATAGCCGCGCTGCTCCCAAATCGCCAGGTGGCGGTAGATGCGGTCCGCGGGGTCGGACAGCGACTGGGCGTCCGCGGGCAGCACGCCGCCGGCCAGCAGGAGCAGGCCGGCGGCTGCCAGGATCCGCACGCGAGACCGCCGCCAACGGCAGTCGCGCAGGCGCCCCTTCACTCCCAACAAATCGGTGCGTCCGCTACCCGCTCAGCGCATCGCTCAGGGGCGGCACCCCGATCGCGTCGACGATGCCGGCGATGAAGTCACTTTCGCTGACCCGCTGCGCCTGGCCCTCCGCCTTCAGGATGATGCGCTTGCGCAGCACCGGGTAGGCGACTTCCTGGATGTCCTCGGGGGTGACGTAGTCGCGGTCGCGCAACGCGGCCAGGGCCTGCGCCGCCTTGTACAACGCCAGCGAGCCGCGCGGCGATACCCCGAGGGCCAGACGGCGGTCGCTGCGCGTGGCACCCACCAGCGCCAGGATGTAGGCGCTCAGCGACTCGTCGACGTGCACCTGCAACACCTGCTGCTGCATCTCGATCAGGGTCGCGAGGTCGGCCACCGGCCGGATGCGGGTCAACGGGTGGCCTTCTTCGCGGCCGATGCCCATCACCGCCCGCTCCGCCTCGCGGTCCGGGTAGCCGATCGACACCGTCATGAAGAAGCGGTCCTTCTGCACTTCCGGCAGCGGAAACGTGCCCTCGGCGTCGCCGGGGCTCTCGGTGGCGACCAGGAAGAACGGATTGGGCAGCGGCCGGCTGTTGCCCTCGACGCTGATCTGGCCCTCGGCCATCGCCTCCAGCAGCGCCGACTGGGTGCGCGGCGTGGCGCGGTTGATCTCGTCCACCAGCAGGATGTTGGTGATGATCGGCCCTTCCCGGAACACGAACTCCCCGCTCTGGGGGTTGTAGATCGACACCCCCAGCACGTCCGCCGGCAGCAGGTCGGGGGTGCACTGCACCTGCTTGAACAGGCCGCCGACGGTGTTGGCCAGCGCCCGCGCCAGCACGGTCTTGCCCACCCCTGGGACGTCCTCGATCAGCACGTGACCGCGGCACAGGAGTGCAACCAGCACCTTTTCCGTGACCTCGTCCTTGCCGAAAAACGCCGTGCGTACCGCGTCCGTCACCTTTCCCGCCCACTGTGCCACTGTCACGCTGCTTCATCTCCTCCGGCGTGCCGCATCGTCACGCCGTATCGGACCGCCGCCGCAGCAGGTCGCGCACCTGTCCCTGGAAACGGGTGGTGCGCCCGCCGGCGTCGCTATGCGCGGAGTACACCAGCTCCTCGAACAGCACGCCCACCGCTTCCAGCTGGGCGCGCCGCTCAGGCAGCCGCGCGCCCAGCGCGCGCACGTAGTCGAGGGGCGCCACGCTGCGCCGGAACGGCACCCCCGAGCGCTCCCCCCAGCGGACCAGGCGCACGAATCCGCGCACCGCGGCGCCGTGGGCGCCGTGGCGCAGACGGTTGCGCACGGCGCGGCGCGCCTGCGCCTGCCGGCGCCGCTCGCGGGCCGCCCTGGTGACCGTGGCGGCGAGCCGCTCGGCCACGTCGCGCGGCGCCGCCAGCATGCGCCGGAACGCGGCCAGGGCGGTAGCGGCGGCCTGCGACAGCCCGCGGGCAAAGCCGCGCCACAGCCCCGCCAGCGAAAACCCGCGCAGCATCTCGCCCAGGTCGCGCGAGAACAGCGGCCGCACCAGGAACACGATCAGTCCCAGGCCCAGCGCTAGCAGCACCGTTATCAGCACCGCCTGGAACAGGCGTGCCGCCAGGTCCGACTGCTCCCGCTGCTCTCCCATCAGCTGCGACCGCTCGCGCTCGCGCTCCTGCAGCGGTTCCGAGCTGCCGGTGCGCAGCTCCGTCTGGCGCGCCTCCAGCGGCTGGTCCGGCGTCAGCAAGTCGTTCAGCCAGGCGAAGAACGCCCCCAGGTAACTGGCCGGCAGCGGCGGGTCGGTGCCCCCCAGCGGCCAGGTGACCAGCGCCGCCAGCGCCACGAACAGCAGCGCCGTGCCTACCCGGCGCCGCCGCAACGCCGGCGGCAGCACGAAGCCGCCCCCGAAGTAGCCCTGCTCCTCCAGGTAGCCGTTCAGCACCGCGGTGTAGGTGAGGCCCAGCGCCAGGTGCAGCAGCACCAGCAGCAGCAGACCGGTGCCGATCTCGCGCCCGCCGAGCAACGCCACGAACAGCGCCAGCAGGATCAGGGTCTGGAACCAGATCGCCACCCGCTTCACCTGGCGCATGCGGGCCACCGACTCGGTGGCCTCCGTGGAGTAGGAGCGCACGGCCGTCCGCAACTGTGGTCCCTCCTTGCCGATGAGGAGGCTCAGGAAAACCTCCCGCTCGCGGAAGGCGCGGTGCAGGCCGAAACTGGCGAACCACATGATCAGCACCAGAATCTGGGCGTAGATCACCTCCGCCTTGAGCGGCACCAGGTCGCCGGCGAACAGGTACCCGCGGGTGGCCATGAACACCACCGTGGCCAGGATCAGGATTACCAGCAGCTCGCGCATGCGCGGCAGCGCGCTGCCCACCTTCTCCTTCTTCAGGGCGTTGGCCACCGCCGCCTGGGCCCCGCCGGTCAACAGCAGCACGAACACCGTGCCCGGCGGATTGGGCGCCAGCACCAGGTCCAGCACCAGCAGGCGCAGCAGCCGATCCAGCAGCACCAGGAACAGGAACGGGATGGCCAGCGCCAGGGTGGGATGGATGGCGGCGCGGTAGACCGCCAGCCGGCGTTCATCCACGGACCAGCTCCCGGCCGTAGCCGCCGACGGTGTGGCTGGTGAGCCCCTCCACCGCCAGGTCTTCCCGGCGCGCCTGATGGGTGCTGACCAGGAACACCTCCACGTCGTAGCCGCGCCGGCGCAACGCCAGCAACCCGGCGCGCTGTTCCTCTCGCAATGGTGGGGTGACCACCGCGACACGGGTGCCGCTGGCGACGCTCACGCCGCCGCGCTGCACCACGTCCACGAAGTTGGCGGCGTGCTCCCCGGTGACGGAGTTGACCCGCGCCAACTGCTCCAGCAGGTGGGCGGCGTGGGCGTAGCCGGCGCGCACCGGCTCCACGGTGTAGGCGCCGGGGAGCGCACTGCCATCGTCTTCCTCCGCGGCCGGGCCGATGCGGCCGGTGGTGACCAGCCCCACCTCCTGGCCGATCCCGACGAAGTAGAACACCAGCGAGGCGGCCGCTTCGATGGCTCGCTCCACCAGGTGGGCGCGCTGCGCCAGCGGGTAGTCGTCGGCGGTCAGATTGAGCAGCACCAGCACCGGGAAGTAGATCGACGGCACGTACTCCATCGAGAACAGCGCCCCCATGCGCGCGCTGGCCTTCCAGTTGATGCGCTTGGGCTCGTCGCCGGGCTGATACTCGCGCAGCGAGCGGTAGCGGGTCACGTCCTCGTAGAGCTTGTTGAGCACCTTGAGGCTGCCGGAGGGCAGCCCGCGCTTGTGCCGCAGGTCGAGGGCGAAGATGTTGGGATAGACGATTACCCGCTGGTGGCAGGGGAGCTGGACGCGCCAGGGGAAGAAGCCGAACGCGTCGGTGCCTACCAGGTCCACCGGACCCAACTGGAACTCGCCCCGTTCGCGCCCCTCCAGCTCGTAGCTGAAGCTGCGCTCCTCCCACGGTCCGAGCCCGACCACGAACTGCGCCGGCTGCCGCGCCGCGAAGCTGCCGATGCGGTCCGCCACCGTGAGGAAATGGATCGGCAGCGGGGTGCGGTTGCGTACCGTGAGGGTACAGGTGAAGGGAGCGAAGCGGTTGGCGTGCACCAGCGGCTCGCCGCGGCTCGCGGTAACGCCGGCGCGCACCACCAGGGTGTACCCCATCGCCAGGGCGCGGATCGCCAGCAGGGCGGCGGCCACGATGCGCATCAGCGGCGGCGGGGCGAACAGTACTACCAGGAGCAGCAGCAGGGGCACCACGACGTCGGGCCCCCAGCGCAGGCGGGTCTTCACCCGGCGGCCTCGCCGGACGGCGTCAGGGAATGGGCGGCCAGCACCTCGCCCAAGATGCCGTCGATGACCGCCTCCGGCTCCACCCCGCGCAGGAGCTGCTCCGGCTTCACGCCGATGCGCTTGAGCAGGACCGGCGGCGCCAGCTCGCACACCTCCTCCGCCCCTCCGGCGTACTTGCCGCGGATCGCGGCCAGCGCCTGGGTCCCCTGGTACAGCGCCATCGAGGCGCGCGGCGAGGCGCCGTACGCCAGCCGGGCGTCGTGCCGGGTGCGCGCCACCAGGTCCAGGATCAGATCCTCGATGGCCGCCGCCACCGGCACCGCGGCCACCTCGCGCTGCAGTTGCCGTACCGTCTCCAGATCGGTGGCGGCAACCAGGTCGGTGACCGGGTGGGTCAGCCGGCGCTGAGCTTGCAGGATCTCCTGCTCCGCCTCCGGCGTCGGGTAGCCCATACGGAGCGTGAGGAAGAAGCGGTCGCGCTGCGCCTCAGGCAGCGGAAAGGTGCCCTCGAACTCCACCGGGTTCTCGGTGGCCAGCATGAAGAACGGCTCGGGC
>JAKZWC010000155.1:0-2825 GCA_047515735.1 Spirochaetales bacterium
CGCACCAGCTGGGCCACCGGGCGCTACACCTCGGAGGCCGGCGTGCCGTTCAACGGCGGTCATCTGCATGACGACATCCCCGACCTGGGACAGCTCCTGCGGGCCGGCGGCTACGGCGCCTTCCACGCCGGCAAGTGGCACGTCGAGGGCCGCGACGTCACCCGCAGCTTCGACAACCTGTACTACGGCGCCCGCCGCATCGGCGCCAGCACCGGCGAGTTCTACGACCCCGCCATCACCCATGCCGCCCAGCAGTTCCTGACCACCTACGAAGGAGCGCGGCCGTTCTACCTGCAACTCGCCTTCGTCAATCCGCACGACATATGCGAGCACGGCCACAACTACGAGGAGAAGGAGATTCCCGACCCGGTCTCCCCGGGCATCCTGCGCGAGGAGGAGCTGCCGCCGCTGCCGGAAAACTTCCACTACGACCCGCGCGAGCCGCTGCAGCACCGGGTGATGCGGCGCGACGACGAGTGCCTGATCCATTGGAAGATCCTGCGCCAGGCACGCCGGTTCTCCGCCCTGGACTGGCGCTACTTCGCATGGAGCCTGTACCGCTTCGTGGAGAAGGTGGACGCCGAGATCGGCCTGGTGCTCGACACCCTGGCGGCCAGTCGCTTCCGCGATGACACCATCGTGATCTTCACCGCCGACCACGGCGAGGCCGCCGGCCAGCACCAGATGTTCCAGAAGTTCACCCTCTACGACCTCCAGGCCGACCCCGGCGAGACCCGCAACCTGGCCGGCGACCCGGACCAGGCGGCGACCCTGGCCGCGCTGCGCACCGCGCTCGCTGCCGCAGAGCGCCGCCTCGAAAGGCGACCACTCGCTCCCGGCGGACCACGCGCGGTAGTCGATCAGTGGGGCGCCCGCCTCCGCGCACGTTGGCAGGATCACCAGCGGTAAGAGCGAGCCAATGGAGGGTGATCACTCGAGGTCGCGTCGGCATCGCTGGTGCGTCGATGGGCCGCATTGGTAGCGTTGCAGGAGGCGGGTAAGCTCGACCGCCTTCATCGGTGTCCGCCAGCAGCGCGACGACAAGTATACTTGACGATCAGCCTGACAAGCAGCAACATCCAGAGTCGTGTACCTGAGTGTGCTCAAGGCGGCCATGGCGAAGAAGGGATATCGACAGTCGGACGTGGCCAAGGCTGCCGCGGTGAGCCGGCAGGCCGTGTCCCTCTGGTTCGCCGGCGAGGGCGATTTTCGCAATGTGCACGTCGCCAACCTGCTGAGCCTGAGCGCCGGGCTCGGCATCTCCCCCGCCGAGTTGCTGCAACCGCTGCCGGGACTCGGGGGGCGCGCCGAGGAGCGGCGGTTGTACGCGGAGTTCTGTTGGGACCGGTCGTATCCGGATATTCATGGGTTCCTGGTCGCGTTGGCCGCTGCCCAGCCGCGCGCAGTGGCGCGGATGATCGAGTGCCGCGGCATATACGAGGGCGCAGCAGTGCTAGGTGCACAGGTGTGGCACAGGTACCCTGAATTCCGTCACCTCCTGCCTCCCGCGCGGCGTACCGTGATCGATACCGTATGGAAGATTCACCGCGATTTGAGCCGTCGTTAGCGGTCCGTGTGCTGCCGCCGCCGCTGCTGCAGGCGCTCAGGCACGTGTTCGCGCAACGGATCAGCGGCTGCATGCTGGTTGGCGGCACCGCGCTGGCCGGTTTCTATGCCGGACATCGGCGCTCCGACGATCTCGACTTGTTTGCCGGTAATGCCGCCGCGTTCACGCAGGCCGTGCTCGCAGTGCGCTCGCTGCGGAACCTCGGCGTCGAACTGCACGAGACGGCTCACAGCAACCAGTACTTGCGCGCCGTGTGCGACCATCAGGAGTTGGCGTTCACGGTAGACGTGGTGCTTGACGAGCACGTCGTCAGCATCACCGAAACGAACAGCTCCGGCGGCGTGGTGGTGGCGGGATTGTCCGGGCTGCTTGCCATGAAGGCCGCCACGCTCGTTTCGCGGTGCAGCGAGAAGGATCTCTATGACCTGATCTGGCTGTGCGGCGCGTTCCCGGACCAGGCGCTCCCGGACCTGATCGAACTCGCGCGTACGATAGACGGCGGTGTGACCGGAGAGACCCTGGTGTACAGCATCGGGAGCACCACGCTGGAGCGCGAAGCCTGCGGATTCGCCGTTGAATTCGGGGTCTCCGCGGGCGCGGTGTTGCGCCAGATAAGCGCGTTCCAACACGATCTCCTGAGCGCGCTCGATCGCCACCTCAGCCACGGCGCAACCAGCTCACTCAGCGACCTGGTACGCAGGATCAGGAAGCTGTAGGAGTCCGGCCCCGGCTAGGGTTGCTGTCGAGGAGGAAACACCGCCCGATAGGCGACCCACACCTAACGTGGCGTTGTCTTCAGATGCTCCCTCAGCAATCTTCGAGCGACGAGTTTCTCCGGTTCGTTCAACCAGCGTTGCAAGCTGTCGCGGCAGAATCGGAGCAAGAGACGGTCGAGGTCCGGCGGAACTGGCGAATTCGGTCCGAAATCCGTGATGGTCGATAGTTCTTCGGGAGAGCGTGACTCAACGAAACTCGCAACACACACTTCAAGTTGCTCGTGATCTGATTGGTCGGTTTCAGCAGCATGTCGCACAACATGCTCATCAGAGCCGACTTCAGACGTCGGCAAGCGTGTCAAGAACTCGCTGACGTCGTCGCCGCTCCATTCGGTGGTGGTGTCCGATTCCTGCTTCAGCGAACGTGATTGGTTCCCATCCGGTACTTTGACTCCCACAAGATGAATACGGACACCAAGACTCTGGGCAATCTGAACTCCGATTCGAGTGTCTTCATCGCCAGACAACAGCACAGCGTCCGA
>JAKZWC010000156.1:0-4549 GCA_047515735.1 Spirochaetales bacterium
GGCCGCCGCCGCTGCGGCTACACCATGCGCTACATGCCCACCGACGTGAAATTCGACCCCACGCGGCAGCGCGGCCGGCACGCCATCTACCTGATGCGCGGCAGGGATCTCGCCGGCAACGACTACGCCGAGCCGGGGCGCATGCTCGAACCCGGCAGGCTGCGCTGGATGGGCCGCTGAGCGGCGCCTCCCGGCCGGCCGGGGGGCCGGCAGGGCAGCGCTGCGCCAGTTCCGCCTCGTGCTGACAACCCGCATCGACAGACTCGCCAAGACGCTCCGGCGCGAGCACCAGCTCTGGATCCTGGCGGCGCCGGCCGTCGCCTACTTCATCCTGTTCCACTACGTCCCCATGTACGGGGTGCAGCTTGCGTTCAAGGACTTCGTCGCCACCCTCGGCATCACCGGCAGCCCCTGGGCGGGCCTGGTCCACTTCAGGAAGTTCTTCAACTCGTTCCTGTTCTGGCGCGTGATCACCAATACCCTCGGCATCAGCCTGTACGAGTTGGCGCTCGGCTTCCCGGTGCCGATCATCCTCGCCCTGATGCTCAACGAGATGCGCGCCGCCACCTACAAGCGGGTGGTACAGACGGCGGTGTACGCCCCCCACTTCATCTCCATCGTGGTGCTCGCCGGCATGCTCTACGTGCTGCTGTCGCCGGTCAGCGGCATGGTCAACCACCTGCTGGTGCTGCTCGGCGGCGAGCCGGTCAACTTTCTCGCCGAAGCGCGCTGGTTCAAGACCATCTATGTGTTGTCGAGCGTGTGGCAGCACGCCGGCTGGGGCGCGATCATCTATCTGGCGGTGCTCGCCGGGATCGACCCGACCCTGTACGAAGCGGCCCGGATCGACGGCGCCACCATCCGCCAGAAGATCGTCCACATCGACCTGCCGCTGCTGATGCCGACCGCGGTGATCCTGCTGATCCTCACCCTGGGGCAGATCATGAACGTGGGCTTTCAGAAGGCGTACCTGCTGCAGAACCTGCTCAACGCGGAGGCCTCCGAGATCATCGCCACCTATATCTACAAGGTGGGCTTGATCAAGGCGCAGTACGACTATTCGACGGCGATCAACCTGTTCAACACCGCAATCAACATGGTCCTGCTGATCAGCGTCAACCAGATCGCCAGGGCGCTGCGGCAGAACACCCTCTGGTAGATGCGGATGCGCGCTTCGGGGCGGGCCGGCACCACCATAAGACCTGCGCGCGAGGACCGGATCAACCTCGCCGCGATCAATGCGTGCGTGACGTTGGCGCTGGTGCTGGTGGCCTACCCGCTCTACTTCGTGCTGATCGCATCGGTTTCCGACCCCTCCGCGATCTACGCCGGCGACGTGTGGCTGTGGCCGCGGGGCCTGACCTTCGCCGGCTACGAGCGCATCTTCAACACGGCCAGCATCTGGCGCGGCTATGCCAACACCATCTTCTACGCGGTGCTCGGCACGCTGCTCAACATCGCGATGACGGTGACGGTCGCCTACCCGCTCTCGACGCGGCGTTTCTCGGGCCGCTACGTGCTGATGATCTTCCTGCTCGCCACCCTCTACTTCGAGGGCGGGCTCATTCCCAAGTACCTGCTGGTGCGCTCGCTCGGGCTGCTCGATACGCGGGCCATCATGGTGATCATGGGCGCGGCCATGGTCTGGCACATCATCGTCACCCGCACCTTCTTTCAGACCACCATTCCCGACGAGCTGTATGAGGCGGCGGCGATCGACGGTTGCAACCACATCCCCTTCTTCGTGCGTATCGTGCTGCCGCTGTCGCGCCCGGTCATCGCCGTGCTGGCGATCTACTACGGCGTGGGGCACTGGAACGAGTTCTTCAACGCGCTGATCTTCCTCGACGACCAGCGGAAGTATCCGCTGCAGCTCGTGCTGCGCTCGATCCTGATCCTCGACGACCCCGCGACGGTGACCGACATCGCCGACCTGCAGGAGCGGCAGCGCGCCGCCGAGCTGATCAAGTACGGCAGCATCGTGGTGGCCAGCCTGCCGCTGCTGATCGTGTATCCGTTCCTGCAGAAGTATTTCTTGCAGGGCATCATGATCGGTTCCCTGAAGGGCTGACCGGTCGCGGACAGCCGAGCACCGGGTGCACCTCGCGGCGCGGCGATACTATAGTCTGGGCCTGATGATCGCCACGCCGCGGCGGCGACAAGGAGGGCGCATGTTGAACTGGGGAGTGATCGGGGCCGGTACCATCGCGCGCGTGTTCTGCAACGGCATGCGGTTCTCGCGTACCGGCCGGATCGCGGCCGTGGCGAGCCGCAGCCGGGAGCGGGCGAACGCGTTCGCCGACCCGTTCGCGATCGCCAAGCGGTTCGACCGCTACGAGGCGCTGCTTGCCGATGACGAGATCGACGCGGTCTACATCAGCACCATCCACCCGGCGCACGCCGAGTGGGCGATCAAGGCGGCGGAGGCGGGCAAGCACCTGCTGGTGGAGAAGCCGATCGGCATGAACCACCTGGAAGCGGCGGCGATGATCGACGCCGCAGCCGCCCACGACGTGTTCCTGATGGAGGCGTTCATGTACCGCTGCCACCCGCAGACGCAGCGGCTGGCCGAGCTGGTGCGCGAGGGCGCCATCGGCGAGGTGCGCCTGATCCGGGCGGTGTTCAGCTACCAGGGGCGCTTCGCCCCTGAGTCGCGCACCTTCGGCAATGCGCTCGGCGGCGGCGGCATCCTCGATATCGGGTGCTACACCGCCTCGGCGGCGCGGCTGATCGCGGGCGCGGCCGCGGGCGAGCCGTTCCTGGAGCCGCACCTGGTGAAAGGCTGCGCGCAATTGGGGCCGACCGGCGTGGACCACTACGCCGCGGCCACATTGCAATTCGACAACGGCATCATCGCCGAGCTGATCACCGGCGTCGAATGCCGGGTGCCGAGCCAACTCGCGGTGTACGGCAGCGACGGCATCCTGGAAGTGCCGGAGCCGTGGACGCCCTGTTCGCCGTGCCGCCACGCCGCCGAGCCGCTGCCCCCCGACACCACGTTTCCGCCAGGCCGGATCCTCCTCACACGCGCCGGCGACTCCGAACCTGAGACGATCGCCGTCGAGGTCGACCGCGACCTGTTCACCTACGAGGCGGATACCGTGGCCGAGCACCTGGAGGCCCGCCAAGCGCCGGCGATGAGCTGGCTGGACACCATCGGCAACATGAAGCTGCTCGACCGCTGGCGCGAGGAGGCAGGGCTGGTCTACGAGCAGGAGCGGCGCTTCCACTCGGGCACCCTCGCCAACCGCCCGTTGCGCGGGCGCGGCGGGCGCGGCGGGCACGGCGGCGCGGCTATGCAATACGGCACTCTGCCCGGGCTGGACAAGCCGGTTGCCCGCCTGGTGCAGGGCGCCGACCGCAACATCATCATCCCCTACACCGAGGTGCTGTTCGACCAGTACTTCGAGCTGGGCGGCAACTGCTTCGACACCTCGCACGCCTACCGGGACGGCGCCTGCGAACGCAACCTGGGCGCCTGGATCCGCAGCCGCAGCGTGCGCGACCAGGTGGTGGTGTTCGAGAAGGGCGGCAATCCACCGAACGGAACACCGGAGGGCATTGCGCGCGAGCTGCTGGCGGGCCTGGACGGGCTCGGCATGGACAGCGTCGACGTGTGGCTGATGCATCGTGACAACCCCGACGTGCCGGTGGGCGAGATCGTCGACCTGCTGAACGAACATCAGGCGGCCGGGCGGATGGCCATCTTCGGCGTCTCCAACTGGTCGCTGCCGCGCCTGCGCGAGGCCAGGGAGTACGCCGAGCGCAACGGGCGCAACTACTTCTCCGTGGTCAGCAACCAGTTCAGCCTGGCGCGCATCGTCGACGCCTGGTGGACCATCGACGGCAGCTACACCTACTGGCAGAGCGCTTCCGATCTGGAGTTCCGGCGCTGGTTCGAGGTCACGCAAATGCCCCTCGTGCCGTGGTCGAGCCAGGCGTCCGGATTCTTCATCGAGCACGAGGCCGAGCAGCCGCGCGACCGCGACCTGCCGCGCTGCTACCACAGCCCCGAGAACTTCACCCGCCGCGAGCGCGCGTTCGAACTGGCGCGCCGGCACGGGGTGAGCGCGATAAACATTGCACTGGCCTGGGTGCTGCAGCAGCCATTCCCGGTGTTTCCGATTGTCGGCACGCGCCTGCCCGGCGAAACGCGCGACTGCCTGCGTGCCCTGAATGTCACGCTCTCGGCCGACGAGATCCGCTGGCTGGATCTCCAGGAGGACCGATGCTGAGGTGGGAGCACATGGAGTGGCGCATTTCCCGATCGTGCGGCCCGACGGGACCCCGGTAGCGCACGCTGATGGCAGGTGAATCGGGGCGCGTCTGGCCGTGGCGCCGCGACCGATCGCGGCGCGAATCGGTGTCGGCGGAGCAGTGGCGCTGGGTGCGTGAGCAGCACCCGATTCTGGCCCGCCTCACCGCGGACGAGGATGCGCGGCTGATGGAGCTGGTCGAGCAGTTTCTGCGCCGCACGCGGTTCGAGGTGCGCGGGCTGGAGGAGGACGAGACGCTGTACCGGCTGGTGGTGGCGACCCAGGCGTGCCTG
>JAKZWC010000157.1:0-6526 GCA_047515735.1 Spirochaetales bacterium
AGCGCGATGGCGCGCCGCCACTTGGCGCTCCGGTTCGGCTCGGTGGCATGCGGCAGCAGGGAGTGGAAGAACAGTCCCGCGCCGGCCGGCATCGGCGCCAGCGTCTTGGCCGCTGCGTCGTAATGTTCCGGCGGAATCACGTAGTCGTCGGTCACGTGTATGTGGGGCAGGGCGCCGTCCCGATGGGCCCCGGCGATCACCCCCATGCAGCCGTTCTCGACGGTGGCCTCGTCGATGGCGAACCAGCAGCTGCACAGCTCCATGGGCCGGATCGGCCAGTAGGGGGAGTCCTGGTGCATGCCCTTGGCGGAGCCCACCTCCGGCGGCTTGAGCAGCACTCCGTTGCGGAACATCTTGATGTCCGGCCCGAGGATACCGGTCAGGACGCCGACGATGTTGGGATGGCGGCCGAGAGCCTGGTACAGGTCGTCCGACTCCACCAGCCCGTCGATCTTGCGGATGCCGTCGCCGGGATGCTCGACGCTCAACTCGCCGCGGGTGACGCGCGGCTCGATCTGCACCCGGAGCTGCTCCTGCGAGCGCCCGCCGTGGGTGTACTCGCGCAGTCGCTCCTGCAGGGCCGTAAGCTCGGCCTCCGAGACCAGGTTCTCGATCACCACGAAGCCGCGGCTGCGGTAGTGGGCCAGTTGCGCGTCGCTCAGCTCGATTGCCGCAGCGGTGCCGGTGTCTTGTGCGGTTGCCATGGACTTGAAGCGTAGGGGCCGCACGCGTGCGTGGCAAGCGGGTCCGGAAGCCGTGGAAGCCGTGGAAGCCGTGCCACGATCTACTGCGCTATAGTGATCGGCGCATGGCTGGCCACGATATGATCGAGACTGACACCGCGGAAGTCCGGGTGCGGATCACCGGCGCGGAGGGTGTGAAATACGGCCGCACGCCGGTCTCCTTCGGCGTGCCGTTTGCGGACGGAATCCTGGAACGAGGTACGCCCATCCGGTTGCGCGACGCCGCCGGCAGTGTCCTGCCGGTACAGACGAAATGCCTTGCCACCTGGCGGCAGGATCGCCGTTTCGTAAAGTGGCTACTTGTGGACACATCATCCTCGGCGCACGATCTGACCATCGAGTGGCCCGGCGACCAGGAGCCGCTACCCGAAGCGGAACGCATACGGGTTGGCCGGCAGGATGGTGAGATTCATGTCGACACCGGCCCGTTGCGGCTGCGGCTGCCTTCCACCGAAACCTCGGCGCAAGCTTCCGGCAGCACGGGCTTCCTGGGGTCGTGCCAGGTACGGGGGCCGGAGGGCTGGCGCGAGTTGTTGGCTGGCGACCGCCATCCGCAGCTGTACATGGTCGATCGGCACGGCACCCGTTACGACTCGTGCGGCCCGGGCTCTGCGCCGGCAGTGGAAGTAGAAGAGGAGGGGCCGCTGCGCTGCTGCGTGCGCATCGCCGGCCATCTCACGTCGGCGCACGGCGTACGCTTCTGTCCCTACCTCCTGCGCCTGCACTGCTTCGCGGGCAGTGCCGAGCTGCGCATCCATCACACCTTCGTGTTCGACCAGGAACCGGCCGCGGCGCAGCTGGCGGCGATCGGCATGCACCTGCCGTTCAGCCTGGGACACGGCCTGCGCGGGGCACTCGGCGCAGACAGCACGGCGCCGGGTGAGCCGCGCCCGGACCACGTTGTGGAGGCGGGCGGCGCACTGCAGCTCCTGCAGGCAGACGACCGCCACTACCGGGTGCTGAGCGGCGAGCGGACGGTCGCCACCGCCCGGCGCGGCAGCGGTTGGGTGAGCCTCCGCGGCAGCGCCGGTTCGGCGCTGGTAGCGGTGCGCGACCTGTGGCAGGAGTACCCCAAGGGGCTGGCCGTCGCTACCGGCGGGGGCGCGGGCATCGACGTCGGCATCTGGCCGCGGCAGCACGCGCAGTCGCTGGCGTTCACCACCCCGTACCGCGTGCCGGCGCTGCGCTTTGACGGCTACCGGCAGCCGGGCGACGTGCCGCGGCCGCTGCGCGACGAAGCCGAGGTGGCACGGCTGCTGGCCGCGAATCCCACCGCGCCGCTCAACCTGAAGAGCTTCAATGTCCGCAGCGTCGAGGATGCCCGGTGGGTGGAGGAGGTGATCGAGCGGCTGGCGCCGGATCGCGTCAGGACCTACAACGACACCGGCACCGAAGACGGCACGGGGGCGGCCAAGACCACCGAGATCCACCTCAAGCTGGATCCCGGCGTCATCGACGACGCCGCGGCGGCGCGCTTCGCCGCCGCGGTCAACGAGCCGTTGACGGCCATGGTCGAGCCGCGTCATCTCGCCGCCAGCGGCGTCATCGGCCACTTCCATCACGCCGGCGACCCGCGCTTCGCCGCCGCCGACCGCGACCTGGAGGACTACTTTCCGCTGATGACCAGCGATCCGGTGGAGCCGAGCCGGCTGTACGGAATGATGCGGTACGGCAACGCCGTCTGTGTGCACTCCTCCGCGGTCGGCTGGGTGTACCTGCGGTACCGAGACCGTGCACCGCAGAAGGCGCTGCGCTCCGTCGGCCCTTACCACAACGAGGCCAACGACCAGATCATGGCAGTGTGGTGCCACGCGTTGCGCAGCGGCGGCCGGGAACACCTGCTGCTGGCGCAGCGCTACTCGCGCGCGGTAGCCGACACCGGCTTCGTGCACGCCGACCCGCGGCGCCCGGAACGGGTAGGGCTGATGCACTACCACAACGGCCACGTGTGGAGCGGCGGCATGTCGCCCTCGCACTCCCTGGTCAGCGGCCTGCTGACCGACTACTACCTGACCGGCAACCGGCGCCTGCTGGAGGTGGCGCGCGAGGTCGCCGACCGCATCGTGCGCACGCAGGAGCCGGCCGGCATCCTGAGCTGCCGCGGCGGCGGCCTGCACCGCGAATACGCCGGCCCGCTGTCGGTGCTGCTGGAACTGTACCAGGCCACCTGGGAGCACCGCTACGGCGCGCTCGCCGAGCGCTCCCTTGCCTGGCTGCTGCGCACGGTCAAGGTGCCGGGCCGGTTCCCCAACACCCTGGCGACCGGCGGCGAGCAGGGCGACGAGGCGCTGGTGCGCGCGCCGTGCCTGCCGGAGGTGGCGTGGGGCAACAAGTACTACCTGTTCGAGCCGGCGCTGCGGCTGTTCCCGTCGCCGGCGCTGCGCGAGTTCGTGCTGGCGGAGGCGGACTACTGGGTGTGGCGGAGTCCGCGCGACCTGCTCAACTACGCCTGCTCCACGGTGTGCTTCGCCTACGACCTCACCGGCCGGGAGGAGTACGCCGCCTACGCGCGCAACCTGATCGATACCCTGTTCCACGAGTTCATCGAGAGCATGCGCGCCGGCGAGCAGATGGACTTCGCCGCGATGCGCTTCAGCGGCTACGTGCCGCGGCTGATGCGCATCGTCGCCAGCGCCATGGAGCGCGATCCCGAGGGCTTTGCGGGCGCCGTGCAACGCTGGCAGGAGCGGCGCGCCGAGTTGCCGGATCGGCCGGAAGAGGAGCGCCTCGATAGTGGCCGTATCACCAGCCTCGGGCGGCTGGACGCCACCGCCGATGCGGCGTCGGCGGAGCAGGCCGCGCTAGGCCGCCATGAGTGACTGCGCAAGCGGCGCGGCTCCACCGACCGCGGACCGGCACGCCGTGAAGCCGGCCGCCATCGATCGCCGGCGCCACGACTCCCCGGCGGGGTGCCACCTGCTGCTTCCGGCGAGCGCCTGGCCGCGCGGACAGGTGTACTACTTCTGCCCGCGCTGTACGGCGATACACGCCTTGAGCGCCACGGCTCCCGCGACCTGCCCCGCGTGCGCGAAGCACCCATTGCGCGACATCTTCGCCGAGATGGCGGCGCGCCTGGAGCGGGCGTTCGGGTTCTTCGACGCCACCCGCGGCACGCGACACCCATGGCTGTTTACCCCCGCGCCCGGAGCACCGGCGCCCGTGTTGTCGATCTCCAGCATGGCCCTCGGCGCCTTCGGCGAGTTGCGCGCCCTCGGTTTCACGCCGCCGCGGCAGCCGCCCTGGGGCTCGGACCAGGAGGTGCTGGAGGCGTGGACCGGCGCCATCCTGGAGCACCGCGACCCGGTTACCAACCTGCTGCAGGTTCCGCAAGGCGACGGCACCATCGGCGGCGCGGTGGCATCCCCGGAGCGCTACGTCTCCTCGGGATTCGAGTGGCAACTACGCAACCGGGTGTTCATGGCCGATCTCTACCGGCTGCCGGCCGGCGCGCAGTCCAACCGCGACTACCTCGCCACGGCCGACCAGGCGCGCCGCTGGCTGGAGGAGACCTGGGCCGCGCACCCGCCGTGGACCGCCGGAAGCTGGACCTCCAGGGCGGTGGAGACCCACCAGGCCCTGCAGGGCACCGCCCAGGACGCGGTGATCGACTTCGTCCAGCAGTGGCTGGAGGCGCGCCAGGACCGCACCACCGGGGCCTGGTACGCCGGCGTCGAGTCTCCCCACCACAACGTGGTCAACGGCATCTTCAAGCTGTTCGTGACCTACGAACGGCTGGGCTGGGAGATCCCGCGCCAGCGCGCCATCGTCGACTTCGTGCTCGGCGGCAGCGACCGCGAGCGCGGTTTTGCCGGCCAGGGGTGCAGCGTGTTCGACCCGATGCAGGTGCTCTACGTGCTGCGTTGCCGGGGCAACGAGCATCGCGCCGCGGAGGTGGATGCCGCCACCGCCGCCTCGTTCCTGACCTTCCTCGACAACTGGGACGAGTCGGCCGGCTGGTTCCGCGAGGGCACCTGGCACGGCAAGCACAACCTGGCCATCCCGCTGTACATGGCGTCGCTGCTGCTCGACCACCCCTACATGCGCATCAACACCATCTACAATTGGCGCGAGGGTCCGATCATCGAGCGCTCGCCGGACGGCAGCGTGCGGGTCCGCCCCGGCATCATCCACCACACCCGCGGCCATCCCTTCACCGGCTGACCGCACTCGGCCGGCGCTGGCCCGGACCGGCTCAGCCCTTGAGGGAGCCGATCATCAGGCCACGTACAGGATCTCGTTCTCGCGCTCAGTGGTCAGGGTTGTTCGCCTTGAGTGCCCTGAGCAGCTCGGTGTAGCCGTCGATGGTCGTGGGCCACTCCAGGCCGGCGTCCTCGACCACACCGTGCGGTGCCGGTCAATGTGATTCCTCGCGACGCGGCGCCAGCCCGAGCTGCGCCGCCACCTCCCGGCCCAGCTCGCGGTAGGCGGTAGCGTCGCGGGCGTCGCCATAGCGCCAGCTTCCGGTCCAGCCGGTCTGCTGCTGGACACCGAGCAGGTCGACGCAGATATCGAAGCCGGCGCCGAAGATGGCCAGACCGAAGGCGTCCCCCTGGGGCAGCGGCGGCGCCATGTCCCACTTCAGCCAGGTCGGGATGCAGTGGTCGGGGTAGCTGGCCAGCCCCTCATCCTCCTGCACGTGGGTGTTGAGGATGAAGCTGATACGGTAGGCGGCCCACTTGAGCACTTCGTCGCGGCGGTACTCCGGGACCTGCTGCCACCCGGCGGCGATGTCGTAGAACGCGTCGAACTCTTCACAGGGGAAGAGGTTGTCGTCGTAGTCGCGGCGGTACATGGTGCGCAGCACCGAGTCCACCAGGCGCTCGGCGTGCGGCACCGGCAGACCCAGCGGCTCCAGCACGGCGATGATGATCTTGAAGGTGGTCTGGATGCCGCCCGCCCAGAAACCGGTGCGGGGGTCCTGCCGGCTGTAGGCCCAGCGAAGACACTCCAGCAGCGGGTCCAGGCCGGTGGTGCCGGCCAGATACCAGTCCATCAGGCGGCGGATCATGCGCCCGATCCAGCTCCAGTTGGGCTCCACTTTCTGGATCCAGGCCAGCACCTGGTCGGCCTGATGCTGCTGCGGCCAGTCGGGCCGCGGCGGACCGTGGATGGCGTCCAGCGACAGGTCGCCGTAGCCGCGCAGGCAGCCGCGGGCATACTGGTTCATCGCTTCCTTGTGCGCCGCCGTGGGCGGCCACGGTTCGGCCGTGTCGTCCCACTGCGGCGGCTTGTAGGCCAGCAGGGCCGGATCCTCGTAGCTCTCGGGAGCGACCTCAAGGGAGCGGATCCAACGCCGCCCGGCGCGCTGTTGTTGCGGAGTGAGCACCCGGTCGATCGCGCCGGCATCGACCAGCCGGTTGAGGATGTAGCTGGTGCTGGCCACGTCGGCCGCGCGCAGCGATTCGACCGCCCAGCGGAACCGGTACGGGGCCAGCGCATCCCGCACCCGGTCGGCCCAACGCACCAGCCCCTGCGTCGCCGCTACCAGATCCTCCACGGCGCGACCGCGCAGCGACTCCAGGTCCCGTGCCAGAACCCGCTTCACGTCCGCCCGTGCATGAAACTGCATCGCTACCTCCGGCCACATCCATGGTGGTGCATTGTGCCGCAACATGCCAGCACCGCACACGCTACGCTACACTACGTCGCGCATGAGCTACACGGTAGCAGTGGTCGGTCTCGGCACCATCGCCGGCGCGCACCTGTCCGCCATCGAGGACCAGCAGCGGCTGCGGCTGACCGGGGTGTGTGACAGCGATCGCGACATCCTGAGCCGCCGCAGC
>JAKZWC010000158.1:0-6482 GCA_047515735.1 Spirochaetales bacterium
ACCGGCGCGAGGTGCGTGGCGTGCTGGCGCACGAGATCGCTCACATCCAGGCCAACGACGTGTGGCTGGCGAGCCTCGCCGGGTCCATGCGCCGCTTTACCGGCGGATTGGCCCTGGTCGGCGGACTGGGGCTGCTGTTCACGCTGCCCGCGCTCGCCCTGGGCGTGATCAGCGTGCCACTGCCGGTGGTGTTGCTGATGCTGGCGGCGCCGGCGCTGAGCGGTCTGCTGCAGATGGCCCTGGCGCGCTCACGGGAGTTCAATGCCGACCGCGTCGCCGCGACCCTGAGCGGCGACCCGCGCGCCCTGGCATCCGCGCTGGTGTCTCTGGAGCGCCGCGCCCGCACCTGGTGGGAGCTGATGTTCGGCTACCGCGCCGCCCCCTCGCAGGCGCGGCTGACCGACAGCCATCCGCCGGTCCGCGACCGCGTGACGCGGCTGCTGGCGCTTACCGGCGACCGTCCGGCGGCGCCCGCGCGGGTACGCACCATTCCGGTGCGCGTGCATTGAGTTTGATGCTACCATCGCGGTATGGCCGATCCCCGTTACCAACGCTTGGCCGAAATCATCGTCCATCACGCCTGCGCCGTGGGCGACGGCGACAAGGTGCTGATCGAGGCCTTCGACATGCCCGAGCAGTTTCTGGTGGTGCTGATCGACGCGATTGCCGCCGCCGGCGGCCATCCCCTCTGCGTCACCAAGAGCAACCGCGTCCTGCGCGCCCTGTACCGCAACGCCACCCCCGAGCAGATGCAGGTGTGGGGCAGCGTCGAGGGCCGCCAGATGGAGCAGGTGCAGTGCTACGTCGGCCTGCGCGGCACCCTGAACAGCACCGAGCTGGGCGATGTGCCCCACGAGCGCTACGCCCACTACTCGCGCTACGTGTGGAACGCCGTGCACACCGAGATGCGCATCAAGCGGACCCGCTGGGTGGTGTTGCGCTGGCCCACGCCGTCCATGGCGCAGCAGGCGCAGATGAGCACCGACGCCTTCGAGGACTTCTACTTCGATGTCTGCACCGTCGACTATCCCGCCATGGCCCGCTCCATGGCGCCGTTGCAGGAGCTCATGGAGCAGACCGACCGGGTGCGCATCGTGGGGCCCGGCACCGACCTGCGCTTCTCGATCCGCGACATCCCGGTAATCGGCTGCTCGGGCCATCGCAACATCCCCGACGGCGAGATGTTCACCAGCCCGGTGCGCGACTCGGTGGAGGGCACCCTGAGCGTCAACACTCCCAGCCTCAACCGCGGCATCGTGTTCGACGACATCCGCTTCGAGTTCTCGGCCGGCAAGATCGTCGGCGCGGACGCCAACCATAGCACCAGGCTGGAGCAGATCCTGGACACCGACCCGGGGGCCCGCTACATCGGCGAGTTTTCCCTGGGGTTCAACCCCCGCATCATGCAGCCAATGCTGGACACCCTGTTCGATGAGAAGATCGCCGGCTCGTTTCACTTCACTCCGGGCCAGGCGTACGAGGAGGCCGACAACGGCAACCGTTCCGAGGTGCACTGGGATCTGGTGGTGATCCAGCGCCCGGAATACGGCGGCGGCGAAATCTACTTCGACGACCGTCTGATCCGCAAGGACGGGCTGTTCGTGCCGGAGGAGTTGCACGCCCTGAACCCGCGAGGGGAGTAACGTCTAAGCCGCGTCTTCCCCGTGGCGACTGGCGAACTGCTCCCACGCGATCATGGCCAGGGTCGCCAGCATCGGCCCGATCACGAAGCCGACCAGTCCCAGCCAGGCGAGCCCCCCGAGGGTGGCAACCAGCACCAGCGCCGGATGCAGCCCCGAGCGATCGCCGACCAGCTTGGGACGCAGGAGGTTCTGGCTGACCACGGCCCCGGTCATGCCCACCACGATCAATCCGACGCCGCGGCCCACGTCGCCCATGATGATCACCACCACCCCCGCGGGCACGATCACCGCGTTGATGCCCAGCAACGGCAGCACCGACACGAGCACCATGATCAGTCCCCACAGGGTAGCCGAGGGGAGTCCGAACAGCACAAACAGCAATCCCCCGAAGGTGCCTTCCAGCACACCGATGAACAGGGTGCCGAGCACCGTGGCGTCCAGCGTTTGGGCGGCACGCCGCATCAGTTGGTCCGTCTGGGTGCGGTCCAGCGGCAGCAGCCGGTAGAGCCGTTCCACCAGCTTCGCGCCATCCAGCAGCAGATAGATGACCACAAAGGCCACTACGACGGCACGCAGGATCCCCGCCGCCACACTGCTCAGCGCCGCCTGCGACAGACTCAGGATCTGGCTCGCGGCGTTGCCGAGCAGATCGGAGATGCGCTGCTCCAGCTCATACTGCTCCACCAGCGCCTGCATCCACGGCAGCCGCTGTTGTGCCCACGCCAGCAGCTTCGGCCACTCCGAACGGATGGTGCGCACTCCCTCTTCCAGCTCCGAGGTGAGCAGGATCCCGAACAGGATCAGGAACACGGCGCCAAGCACCATCAGCGCCACCACCACCAGCGCCGTCGCCGCGCCGCGTGCCACACCCAGCCGCAACAGCCAGTTCAGCGGATGGCGCAGCAGCAGCGCCAGGATCACCGCCACGGCGATCGCCACCAGGTAGGGCGACAGCAGCCGTATGAAGGCCACGCTCAGGCCCACCAACAGCACGATGAAGAACGCGTCCTGGATCTGTTTGCGATTCATGGTCCCAACCCCACCGGCCCGCTGGAGACCGTCCAGCACAGATTAGGATGCATATGGTTTCGATCCACTACTTTGGGGTGTGCGTCGACCGCTTTCAGAATCCGACGTAGCTTCTGCAGCACGTTGGCGGGAGTGATGGCAGTTGGTCGGAGCTTCCTTCCTGTGAGTCGTTGTTCCAAATGCAATACGACCCGCCAACTGCGACAGCTCAATGCTGCTTGGGCGGTCTGCCGCTCCAACAGAACATTGGCGTTGACTCTTGCGGCTGCCAATCCGGCGAGCGTATCGCGCACCTTCAAGGCCACTTCGTCACACAGAGAAATTGGCTTGGTCCGCGGATGAAAACGGTAGTCCTTTACTTCGATAAGGCACGTCTGGTCACCATTGATGCAGAGGGAATCGACGGCCTTGGTACCGCTCATCCTCTGGAATTGGTTTTGGTAGAATGCCCATGATTCATACTGAACGACCGTGCAGGATACACCGAACGAAAACCTCAGGGCGCCCTCGGTCAGGGTCACGTGGTCGCCCCTTCGGACGAATCGAGGAAGCGGTCGGATTGCTCTAGTTCTTCGTCCAAGGCCACCAAGGGATCGACATCGTCGATCCGATCTCCCTGTTGAATCGCAACGCCGTCGTCGCCGGGAGCAAGTGCGAAGTAGCGTTGCTGAATTGGTTTGAAGCGTTGCTGCTCTAGCAGCATCTCCAGCTCTCGCAGCAGGAACAGGCTGTGTGTGGCGACGAACACCTGGATTCCCTCCGAACAGATGCCAAGAATCGCCTCGGCGACCTCCCGCACCAGTTTCGAGTTGAGGTTGCTCTCGGGCTCATCCCAGAACAGGCAGCCCTGGTCGAGCAGGGAGCCGGTGGCGATCAGCCGTGCCAACATGGCGAGCTTGCGCAACCCTTCGGCAACCAGGTGGGCTTCGAGGTTGCCGACACCTGGAAGCTTCAGATAGAAGCGTCCGTTGGGATCCAGGACGACACGCCCTCCCATTTGCTCTTCCAATGGCTCAAGTAGTTCGTTCGCTCTTCTCTCACGAGATCCCTTCAGGGTTGGCGCGCCGAGTAACAGGCAGGTGTCGCGCCACGTCTCGTCGAATTGCAGATGGTGGTTTTCGTATACCGAAACGAAGCCCGGATAGATGGTTAGCAGCTCGTGCGCTGGAAGAAACACGGGAGCTCTCTCGATCCACTCTCCTGGGCACACGTCGACGCTTACTTCCGTCTTGTTCTGACTAGCAAAGCTGAAACCGAAGGTGTCGCGCTTACGGTCGAACTGTAATACAATTTCACATCGATTTCGGCCTATCTGTCGCCGTGTCAGGCGTCCCAAAGACTCGGGACGGAACACCTGCATCAGCTTCTCTGCGATGTCCCGTTGCAAAGGCGCCTTCACGGGCTTGTTTCCATCACCGCGTCTCCTGCCCTCGGCGCTGGTTGCCATCACCGCGTAGGGAAGTTTCAGCAGGTGTGTCTTGCCGGTACCGTTCTCACCGACGAACACGTTGAGCCCCTTGGCAAACTGCAAGTCGGCACTGCCAAACGCAGTGAAATTCTTTATTTCCAGTGATTTCAGCATGAGCGGATGGGTTTATGTTCCCTGGAGGTTGCCGTGGTTGTCAATCGCTTCTTGCATTTGCCTCCGGCACCACTAGAAGCGGCGCCCAGAGGAAGCTGCCTCCGCGAGTCCGACGGAGTCGGTGGTGCCCCGAGCGACCTCTACGGATTGTAGTAGACGCGTTCCATCTGCTTCCAGGTGGGTTCTCCCGGAAGCGGGATCTGCATCGGGCCGCACCGTGCCAGCCACTCCCGGTTGCGCGGCTCGGCGGCCAGTCTGGCCATGTCCGCCGCGTAGTCGGTGCCGTCGTACTCGTAGTAGCCGAACAGGTAGTGGTGGCCGTCCGGCAGCCGCTGCAGGTAGATGGAGAAGCTGCGCATGTGGGCCGCGTGCAGCAGGTCGCGCACGCCGGGATGGGAGTCGGCGTGCAGCTCGCGGTATTCCTCCAGCCGCTCGGGCCGGACTCCGATGACCATTCCGAAGCGCCGTAATTCGCTCATGGCTAGCTGGGTACCCGGCGCGGTCGTGGTCGTCAAGCGACTCGATGGGGGGAGGACCGGGCGGCCGGGCGTCGCGTCGCGAGACACCCGGCCGCGAGACTGCTCTGTCCCGGCGGCCATGGCGTAGACGCCGTCCGTGCGGTTGGGCATGCTGAGCGTCATGGACGCCACCGCAACGGCAATCGCCGCCGCCTACGACACTCTCGCCGCGACCCTGACCCGGAGCGGGATCGACGTCGCCGCGGTCAAGGACCAGCTCAAGGCGCAGGCCATCGAGACACCCTCCTGGGGCTACGGCAACAGCGGCACCCGCTTCAAGGTGTTTCCCTGGCCGGGCGCGGCCCGCAACGTGTACGAGAAGCTGGACGACGCGGCCTACATCCACCGCCTCACCGGCGCCGCACCGACCGTGGCGCTGCACATCCCCTGGGACCGGGTGGACGACTGGCCGGCGCTCGGTCAGTACGCCGCCGAACGCGGGATCGGCATCGGGGCGATCAATCCCAACGTGTTCCAGGACGAGATCTACAAGCTGGGAAGCCTGTGCCATCCGTCGGCTGAGGTGCGCGAGCGCGCCGTGACGCACATGATCGACTGCTGCGGGATCATGGCCGCCACCGGCAGCGACCTGCTCAGCGTGTGGCTGGCGGACGGCACCAACTATGCCGGCCAGGACAGCATGGGCAGCCGCAAGGTACGGCTGGAGGACGCGCTGGCCGAGGTCTACTCCTGTCTGCCGGCGAGCGGACGCATGCTGCTGGAGTACAAGTTCTTCGAGCCGGGGTTCTATCACACCGATCTGGCCGACTGGGGCATCGCCTACGCCACCGCACTCAAGCTGGGACCGCAGGCGGAGGTGCTGGTGGATACCGGGCACCATGCGCTGTCGACCAACATCGCCCACATCGTGAGTTATCTGCTCGCCGAGGGGCGGCTGGGAGGGTTTCACTTCAACTCGCGCCGTTACGCCGACGACGACCTGATCGTCGGTTCCACCAACCCGTTCGAGCTGTTCGAGATCTTCTGCGAGCTGGTGAGCGCGGGCGCGGCCGCCGCCGACGTGGCATACATGATCGATCAGAGCCACAACCTCGAGCCGAAGCTGGAAGCGATGCTGGTGAGCGTGCTCAACTGCCAGACCGCCTACGCCAAGGCGCTGATCGTCGACTACGAGACCCTGCGTGCACGGCAGGCGGAAGGCGACGTGCTCGGCGCGCACCGGGTATACGTGGACGCGTTCGAGACCGACGTCCGTCCCCTGTCGGCGCAGGTCCGTCTGGAGCAGGATCTGCCGCCGGACCCGCTGGCTTCCTACCGCGCCGACGACCGCGCCGAGCGCGTCGCCGCGGAGCGCGGCGTGGCCGAGACCGGCGGCGGCGGCTACCCGGGCTGAATCAAGGTATCGGCGGCCGATCTTCGTCGGCGGCGCCCGTGTGGGCAGTGAGAAGTTCCCTTGACAGGCCGGCGATGGGTGCATCTGGGCGGTTGATGACATGGGGGAAGTATATGAAGCAAAACTGGACGGAACCCAAGGGTACCACGGCTATCGATTGAGTGCCGATGAGCGCACTATGCGGAAAAATCACGATGCCGGGGAAACTAGTGCTATCACTGACACCCGAATTCCTTGACAGCGGGTCACCAGAAGAGCGATCCTGCTTTGGAATGCTGAGCGTCAAGACCGGTGAATTGATTCTAACTGAGGGGATTGATCAGCATCGAGATGCTCCCTGTGAGGGACCCCTTGTG
>JAKZWC010000159.1:0-13840 GCA_047515735.1 Spirochaetales bacterium
CCGCCGTCACCCGCAGCGGCAGGTGGCGGCCGGCCGCCGTATTGGCCTGCAGCAGGGTTCTGCCGTGGCCGAGTCCCGCCACTCCTATCTTCAATTCCATGGCTCGCAATCCTCCTCGGGTATTGTAGGCGGAGCGCGCCAACTCACCACCTCGCGCAAAATGGGCTATGAATAGCGTCCAACGACGCGCGGGACTGCGCGCGGGAGGTCACATGGTCGACACGGCGGACGGCGCAACGATACAGCGGGTGGCGGTCATCGGCGCGGGCCTCATGGGCCATGGCATCGCTCTCGAATTCGCGGTGGCGGGCCGCCGGGTGGCGCTCACCGATGCCTCCGCCGCGGCCCTGGAGCAGGGTCTGGCCAACATGCGCGGCGGCGCGCAGACCCTGGCGCAGCTCGGCCTGGCGCCGCGCGCCGCCTGCGACACGGCGCTGGACCGGGTGACCGCCCACGCCGCGCTGCAGGATGCGGTGGCCGGCGCCGACCTGGTGATCGAGGCGGTGAGCGAGGACCTGCCGCTGAAGCAGCGGATCTTCGCCGAGCTGGATGGCGCCTGCGGCACCGGCGTGGTGCTGGCGAGCAACACCTCCACCTTCATGCCGAGCGCCCTGGCCGCCGGCGCCCGCCATCCGCAGCGGATTCTCGTTGCCCACTACTTCAACCCCCCGCACCTGCTGCCGGTGGTGGAGCTCGTGCCCCACGCGGACACCGACCCTGCAGTGGTGGCGCGGATGCGGGAACTGTACCTGGCGCTCGGCAAGCGTCCGGTGGTGCTGCAGCGGGAGATCGCGGGGTTCATCGCCAACCGGCTGCAGCACGCGCTGCTGCGCGAAGCGGCGGCCCTGGTGGAAGCGGGGGTGGCGAGCGCCGCGGAGGTCGACGCGGCGGTGAGCGGCAGTTTCGGCCGGCGGCTGGCGGTGGCGGGCCCGTTCGAGGTCTCCGACCTGGCCGGGCTGGACGTGATCGCCGCCATCGCCCGCGAGCTGTGGCCCGAGCTTGCCGCCGGCGCCACCGTGGCCGAGCTGCTGGCGCGCCCCGCGGCGGCCGGCGACTACGGCGCCAAGAGCGGCCGCGGCTTCGGCGACTGGCCCCCCGCCAAGGTAGATGCGGCGAAACAGCGCATCGCCACCGCCCTGGCCGCCATCGCCGCGCTTCCCCGTGCCCCGGAGTAACGGTTCAGGGCGGCGGAGCAAGATCTGCTGCTCTCCGTGGTAGAGCGACACGGTCCGCCGCGCCGCCCAGCGGAGTGCGTGCACCGGGGCGGGCCGGAGGCTCTGCGGGTGGCGCGCTACAGCCGGTCCTCGGCGCGGTCGGCGGGCTCGAAACCGAGCACGGCGCGGGTGTGCTCGGCGTCCAGCCAGCGGTAACGGTTGCCGGACAGGGCATAGAACACGTCGAAGCTCAGTTCGGGCGGCGCGTTCATCGCCAGCTCGACCACGGTAGCGATGTCGCGCTGGCTGCACCACATTGCCGATCCGGCCGCGCCCTGTGGTGCGTCATTCTTGTTTACCCCGCCGATGCGCAGGCACAGGCACGACAGGCCGTGACCGTCGGCGTAGGCACGGCACAGTCCCTCGCCCCACACCTTGCTCGCCGAGTAGGGCTCGGTGGGCCGTGCCGCATCGCGGTGGGTGACGCGGTGAAAGTCGGCGGGCACGGCGTCGAAGCGCGCCTCGCGGATCGCCTTGTAGGGCTCGTCGAACTGGTAGCCCCAGTCGGTCATCACCGTACTGGCGTAGACGATGCGGCGCACCCCCTGGCGCCGGCACGCCTCCAGCGCGTGGTAGCCGCCCACCACGTTGCTGTGCACGATGTCCGCGAACGGCGCCGACGGATCGGGTACCGCGCCCATGTGCACCACCACCTCAACCCCGGCGAACGCCTGCTCCAGGGCCGCCAGGTCGGCCAGATCGGCGCGCGTGTAGCGCTCCGGCGGGCAACCGAGGGGCCGCTCCGCGGCCACCCGCTCCGACCGTTCGTAACGCCGGCTGCTCCCGGTCACCTCGTAGCGCTCCGGCTGCGCCGCCAGATGCGCGTACACCACATCTCCGATCAATCCGGTCACCCCGGTCACGTGTACCTTCAATGGCATGCTTGTTGGTCATCCTCCTGCGCCGTCGCATTATACCCAGGAAAACCCAGACGGTTGTGTCGCGGCTCAGGCCCGGGGCAGCGCCGCGGCACTCAGCGAGGTAGCTCTGCCACCAGTTGCCCAATCTGCTCGTCAGAGTTGTAGAAGTGCGGCGAGACTCGAACCAACTCATCGCGAACGGAGACCTTAATTGATCGGCTTCTCAGAGCCTTTGCCACCTCACGGCTCGTCGCTGTCCGCGAGAGGAAGCTGACGATCCCGCTGCCTTCACCCGGCTGCCTCGGGCTCACGACAACGTAGCCGCTTGACGTGAGGGCCTCACACAACCTGGTGGTTAGCGTATCGACACGAGCCTTGATGCGGTCGATCCCCACTGACCACAGGAGCTTGACTGCGGCGTCGAGGCCGATCAGCGCCGCGACGTTCAAACTACCGGCCTCGTAGCGCTCAGCTCCGCCAACCAGAGCCACGGCATCCATGCTTGCAACCGGCTTGCTTCGTACGTTGCGCCAGCCAATCGACAGCGGCCCTCTGAACTTCGCTTCTGACGTAGAGAAACCCGGCGCCGGCGGGGGCCAGCAGCCACTTGTGACCATCGGTGGCCAGAACGTCGATGCACATCTCATGCACGTCGATGGGAAATACGCCCAGCGACTGGATGGCATCGACGCAGAACAAGATCTCCCGCCGCCGGCAGAACTGACCAAGTGAGCGCAGGTCGAAGCGCTGCCCGGATGCGTATTCGACGTGAGAAAGCGTAACCACGCGGGGTTGCGGATGGCTCATCTCCTCCATGAGGCGATCTACCGGGACCCGGCGCACAGCGTCCGCACCCGTGGTCTCCGGCACCACGACCACGTCCACTCCATAGCGATCTCCCACCTCCAGCCAGGGGTAGAGATTCGAGGCAAACTCGGCCCCCGTTACCACGACCCGATCTCCCTTCCGCCAATTCAACCCGAACGCGGCCGTGGACAGGCCCTCGCTCGTGTTCTTTACGAATGCGATTTCCAGAGGATTGGCACCAATCAGGTCGGCACAGGTCGAGCGAACTGCTGCCACGGCCGGCGCCAGCCTTGGCCATGAGGGCGGCTCCATCGTAGCGCGATGGACGTGGTTCGCCTGCGCCCGCGCTGCCGCGGCACACAACGGTGAGGTGGCGGCATGATCGAGGAACGTCTGCTGCCGCAGGATCGGGAACTCGGTGCTGTTGCCGATCAGCGCACTGATCGGGCGCTTGCTACGCTCCACAGCACGGCTCATCGAAGCGCAAGTCCGTTGCCTGCGGAAGTTGTCGGGGCGCGGCAGCCGGCGTCAGCATCAGAAGTGGATCTCGCCGTCGGCGCCGTCGGCGGCTACCACCACGTCACCCTGCAGGGCGATGGAGCGTGGGGAGGCGGGGAAGCACACCGGCCAGGCGATGCCCTGGCCCGTCACCATGCGGCCGATCGCGGTTTCGGCGGCCAGGTCCTGCTCTATCGCCGCGGCCTGCCGGCCCTCGGCCGCGGCGAGCCGCCGCCACCAGCTCCGGGTGAGCTCGGTGCGCGTGGAGCCTGGTTGGACGCAGGTCACGTGTACCTTCAATGGCATGCTGGTCATACCTCCTGCTTCGTTGACGTATATTCACATGGTTGAAGCGTGGCCCCGGTCCCGGCTTCGGTGCTATCTTCGGGGATGAGTCAGCACGGTCACACCGTGACACGCGAGACGATGCAGATCGATACACAGGCATCGCCTGCGGGGCCAGCATTCTCGGACCAGGGATCACGGTGTCGGCTGCGGTACGGGCGAAAGAGTGCGATTCGCATGAACGGCCCATCGGGGAGACGACGATGACACAACAGCAGTCGTTCGAGAAGGTCAAGGAGATCGTAAAGGAAGACCTCGAGGGGCACTTCAGGGACAGATTCGTGTTTGACCCGATCGTCGTAGAGTCGGCGGTGGACGAATTCGGAGACGGCACGGGTGAGACTTACCTCAATGTCCTGATCGTCTTTGACGGCGATCAAGACGATCTCGATCCGGAGTGGACCTCGGGGTTGATCGGGCGTATATCCGACAAACTGATCGCGGCGGACATCCAGGAATTCCCGTGTCCTTCCTTTATCAAGAAGTCGGAGTGGTAGTCCAGAATCGTCTGACCGCGGATATCGAGCGTTGACGGCGACGGACTACATCGCCACGGCTCGGGACTTGGCAGGTGCCAATAGCGCGGCGAAACCACGGGAAACCAACTTGCGGCGCGCGGTGAGCACCACTTACTACGCGATATTCCACTGTATGGCAGCGTTTGGCGCTGATCTGCTCGCCGGAGACTCTTCTGCCGATCGCAACAACTCGGCGTGGCGTCAAGCCTACCGAGCGCTGGACCACGGAAACGCGAAGACGCGATGCGAGAGTGCCGAGATTGCACGATTCCCGGTGGCCATTCGGAATCTCGCCAAGTCTTTCATCGCCATGCAGAAGAAACGGCACTATGCCGACTACGACCCTGCGACAACCTACAATGGCAAGTCAATTACCAAATCGGCGGTCGTTCAAGACATCCGTAACGCGGAGACTGTCATCAGGCACGTTGGAAGTGTTTCCAAGAAGGATCTGCGCGCTTTCGCTATCTTCGTGTTACTGAAGCACAGAAAGGACTGACTCCGGGCGTTTGTTGTCAGTCGCGACTCAGGTTTGATTTAGTAGCGGATCTCGCCGGCGGCGCCGCCGGCGGCTACCACCACGTCGCCCTGCAGGGCGATGGAGCGGGGGGAGGCGAGGAAGCACACCAGCCAGGCGACGTCCTGGGCGGTTACCATGCGGCCGATCGCGGTTTCGGCGGTCAGGTCCTGCTCTATCGCTGCGGTCGGCCGGCTCTCCGCCGCGGCGCGGCGTGCGACCAGCTCTGGCGTGAGTTCGGTGCGCGTGGAGCCCGGGTGGACGCACGTCACGTTGATGCCGTGGGGCCCCAATTCAGCGGCCAGATTCCTGGTGAGCGCCACTACGCCCGCGTTGCGGATGCTGCCGATGATGGAGCCGGCGCGCCGCGCCGCCAGCCCGGCGACGTTGATGATGCGCCCCCAGCGGCGGCGGCGCATGTACGCGGCGGCTTCCCGAGCGCAGCGCAGGTAGCCCAGCACCTTGACGTCCAGCGCCTGCTCGAACTGGTCGGCGGTGAGGTCGGCCAGGCCCGGGTTGGGCGCCAGCCACGCCACCGGGGCCGCGCAGTTGACCAGGATGTCGACGCTGCCCAGCTCCGCCGCCGCGCGCTGCATCAGCGCCCGTACCGAGGCGTCGTCGGTGGTGTCCGCCGGCACCGCGATGACCCGGCGGCGCGAGTCCCCGCCCAGTTGCGCCGCCGCTTTCTCCAGCGGCTCGCGCCTGCGAGCGGCGATGGCCACCGCCACTCCGGCTGCCGCCAATTCCGCGGCCACCGCCAGCCCGATGCCGCGGCTGCCTCCGGTCACCACTGCCGTACGCCCCCGCAGTTCCAGATTCATCCTGGCTCCTCCCGTGCCGGCAGTCCGCTCCGTGTGATTCGGGCGGCGTGCCTGCCGGCGTGCCCACCGCGGGAGGTTACCAGCCATGAAGCTCGATCCGCCACCCGCAGGATCCGGCGGGCTGCGCACCAGTTCAGCGGTTTGAGGCCGCCCCTGGTCGCGGCGATCAGCCCCGCTGGTGACCGACCGCAGCGGCAGGTGCCGGCGTCCCTGGAGCGGTGAGAGGTGGGGCGCTAGGGCCGATCCCCCGCAGCCGTGGGTCGAGCAGGTCGCGCCGGGCGTCGCCAAACATGTTCACGGATCGACGGAGGAATCCCCTCGGTACGTGCAGCGGGTTGACCACTAAATGACTGGTCATGTATCCTGGTCACATATGAGAACTATCGGCGCATCGGAATTCAAGGCGCGTTGCCTGGCGCTGCTCGATCACGTAAACGCGACGCGCGAGCCGATCACGATTCTGAAGCGGGGTCAGCCGGTGGCGCAGCTCACGCCGCCGCTGTTGCCGGAACAGGGATACCCCCAGGACGAGCTGCGCGGCAGCGTCCAGGTGCTGGGCGACATCGAGTCACCGGTGCTGCCTCCGTCCGCGTGGGAAGCGGAGTCCGGCCACCGTTGAAAGCGCTCCTCGACACGCACATCCTGGTACGCTGGGTGTCGCATCCGGACGATCTGAGCCAGGCGCAGCGTCACGCCGTGGGGCTGGCGAGCGCCGCACGGCCACTGCTGGTTGCGTCGATCAGCCTGTGGGAGATCGCCACGCTGGTGAGTCTCGGGCGGTTGCGCCTGGACCGGCCCCTGCGCCACTGGCTGGAGCGGGCGGTAGCGGCTCCGCTCGTGCGCGTGGTGGAGCTGTCGCCATCCATTGCGGCCGAGGTGGCGGCCCTGCCCGACTCGTTTCACCGCGACCCGGCCGACCGCATCATCGTCGCCAGCGCGCACGTACACGGCGCCGCCCTGCTCACCAACGACCGCCGCATCAGGGAGGCCGCCCTGGTCGCGACGATCTGACCGGCTTGCAGGCGTCTTGGTGGCGGGGACCAGGCTTGCCGCCCGTTGCGGATCCTCGGCGGCAGCGCGCTGGTGCCGGCCTTCTACGCGGCATCGGTAGCGTTGCCTTGGGTCGCGATTCGCGCCATCCTGTGCCGCGAACCGTCATGACGATGAGTCAGTGTCTGCAGGATCTGGGCGCCGAGCCGGAGTTGCTCAGCGACCGCCAGCGTGACGAGTTGCGCAACAAGGGCTACACGCTGCTGCACGGGGTGATCGATCCGGCGTGGCTGGCCGCGTTGCGCGAGCGTTTCGAGGAGCTGATTGCGGAGGAAGGCCAGAACGCCGGCCTCGAGGTACACCAGGAAGATGGCGCGCGCCGGCTGGCCGACCTGGTCAACAAGGGCAGCGTGTTCGACCGGTTGTGGTCGCACCCGCTGCTGTTGGCCGCGGTGCGCCACGTGATCGAGGCTCCCTTCCACTTCAGTTCGCTGAATGCGCGTGACGCCCTGCCCGGCGAAGGGTTGCAGGCGCTGCATCAGGACGCCGCCGCCAACCCGCCGCCGTACGGCTGCAACTCCGTGTGGATGCTCGACGACTTCCGAAAGGAGAACGGCTGTACTCGCGTGGTGCCCGGCTCCTATCGCCGTCCGCATCCGAAGGAGGTGCTGGACGACCCCAAGGCGCCGCATCCGGACGAGGAACTGGTGGTGGCCCCCGCGGGCAGCGTCGCCGTGTTCAACTCCTACACCTGGCACGGCGGTACCCTGAACCGTACCCGTGACGCGCAGCGGCGAGCAATGCACTGCTATTTCAACCCGCGCGGCGAGGAACAGCAGACCGACCAGCGCGCCCATCTGCGTCCGGAGACCGCAGCGCGGTTGTCGCCGGCACAGCGCTACCTCCTGGACCTGGATTCAGCGTAGCGTTCATGAGCGATCCGCCGCGTGCGCCCGTGGTACGGCTGGCCGACCTGCCCGGAGTGGCCTGTCCCTGCGGCACCGCCCGGCGGGCGTTCGCCGAAGCGGCAGCCGGGCGGGCGTCGCTGCACTTGGTGGAGGTGAAGCGGGACACCGAGCGGCACTACCACCGCCGCCTCACCGAGATCTACTACGTGCTCTCGGGCAGCGGACAGATCGAGCTGGACGGCGAGCTGTGTCCGCTGACGGCCGGCGACGCGGTGCTGATTCCCTGTGGGGTGGTGCACCGGGCGATCCCCGGCGGCGCGCCGATGACCCTGCTCAACTTCGTGATGCCGGCGTTCGACCCGGCCGACGAGTGGGTGGTGGCCTGACGCGGCGGGTGTCAGCGGAGGGCTGACGGCTCAGGGAGCCGTCGCTTCAGCTCCCGAAGCCGATGCCGCGCGGCCGGCCCGGCGGACGCTCCACCCGCTCCGGCCACAGAGGCGCATAGCTTTCGACGCAGTGGGCCACGTCGCCCAGCCGTAACCGCACCACTGCCGATGCCAGCCGGGGGTGCAGGCTGGTCGGCTCCTGCAATGGGGAAGCCTCGGCGAGAGCCATGACCTGATCGCGCAGTCCATCGAGCTCTTCGTCGGAGAGCCCGCGGAAGTCCCAGATGCGCATCACCGCGGCACCGCTGGTTTCGTCGTGGCTGATTATCGAGTGCAGCGAGTAACGGCTGCCGTCGGCGAGCACTACTTCCACGCAAAACGGCGGTACGACACTGTCGATGTCGACCAACCACGCGATCAGCGGGTCGTCGTCCCAGTTGGATGCTGCGGCGTTCACGTGCTCCCTATGGTAGCGTGCTGGCCGGCGCAGGTCACGCGTCGCCCCGAGCGCGGCGCTGGAGGGCGCGCAGCGTGGCAACGGTGTCGGCCGCGGCGGCGGGTTTGTCCTCGCGGTAACCCTTGACGCGGGCGAAGCGCAGCGCCATCCCGGAGGCGTAGCGCGAGCTGGTCTGGATGCCGTCGCAGGCGATCTCCACCACCTGCTCCGGGCGGACGTACACCACGGGTCCCCGCCGCTGGGTCTCCAGGCCCAGGAACCGCTGCGTCTGCCAGCGCAGCACCTCGTCGGTCAGTCCCTTGAAGGTCTTGCCGATCATCGCGAATCCGCCGTGTTCGGCGTCGCGCGCGGCCAGGTGCAGGTTGCTCAGGTGCCCGCTCCTGCGGCCGGAGCCCCACTCCACCGCCACCACCACCAGATCGAAGCTGTGGGCCGGTTTGACCTTGAGCCAGCCGGCACCCCGCCGTCCGGCTTCGTAGAGACTGTCGAGGGCCTTGACCATCACCCCCTCGTGACCGGACGCCCGTGCCTCCGCGGCTTGGCGTTCCGCCTGCTCCGGGTCATCCGTAGCAAGGCGGGGTACCCGCAACGCGGGGGGACAGGCGGCATCCAGCGCCGCCAGCCGCTCGCTCAGGGGGCGGTCGATCAGGTCGTCGCCGTCGAGGTGCAGGCAGTCGAAGAAGAAGGGGCTGAGCGGCAGCGAGTCCACGGCTCGCGCCACCGCCTGGCGGCGGCCGAACCGGCTCATCGTGACCTGGAACGGCTGCGGGCGGCCGTCAGGACGCAGCGCGATCACCTCACCGTCCAGAATCACGCGTCGCAACGACAGCCGTGCCACGGCCGCCACCACTTCCGGCAGGTTGGCGGACAGCTCGCGCAGGTTGCGCGTATAGACTTCGATCCGGTCGCCGGCGCGGTGGACCTGGATGCGCGCGCCGTCATACTTGATCTCCACCGATGCCGGGCCGGTGCGCTGCAGCGCGCCGGCGACGTCGGGCGCCGTCTGCGCCAGCATCGGCAGCAGCGGCCGGAACATCGTGAGACGGAACTTGCCGAGCGCCGCCTCCCCATCGCTGAGCAGCGCGTCGCCCACCGCCGGTAGCGAGCCTCCCACCAGCAGTGCCCGCCGCACCGCGGCGGCGGCCACCCCGCCGGCAGCGGCGAGAGCCTCCACCATGATGCCTTCCAGGGCGCCCTGGCGCAGCTCCTGCAGCAACAGCCGGCGCAGGAAGTGCTGTTCCTCGGCTGTGGCGCGGTCCATGAGGTGCCGGAGCAGCTCTGCCCGCCGTTGCCGCGAGCCGGTCCCGCCGGTGGCTGCCAGTTGGTCGAGGAGGTCCGCTACCTGCGGCAGCGTCAGCGAGGCCGCTGCGGCGGCCGCAAAGTCGCCTTCGCCAAGGGCGGCGAAGCCCACCCCAAGCCGGCCCTGTGGCAGCTCGCCGGACAGCCAGGCGATGCCGTCCTTCCGCTCGCCGGGATCCAGCCGTCGCAGGCAGGCCGCCAGCGCAGCTGCCTTGGCGTCGCGCGAGCGCGTCTGCGCGACCGCTCGCGAAGTCGCCACCAGTTCCGCCAGCAGCATGGCTCGGGGGCCTTAGCCGGCGAGCACTCCGCCTGCGGTCGCAGCGCCGGCGCCGTGCCGCGCGTGCCGTACCTGCACCGGGTCGCCGGTCGCCAACTCGCCGCCGCGCAGCACGCGGCAGGTCACCCCGCCGCGCCCGGCGACGGCCAGTGCCGCGCGCAGCCCCGGCCATGCCTCGTCCATCCTCTCGCAGGGCGCGGTCTCGCCGGTTACCTCCAGCTCGACCGTACCGATGCGCAGCAGGCACCCTTCCGCGGAGGCTGCGCCGACGGCGGCCACATCGATCCCTGACACCAGCAGATTCGCACGCCGGGTCGTCCAGGGCAGCTCCGGGCGGCCCGCCTGGGCACACGCCGCCTGCCAATCCTCCAGCCGCAACACGGTTACCTGGCGCCGCCCCGGCCGGCCGCGGAAGTCGTCCGCCACGCCGCCGCTGCCGGTCACCTCGGCGCGCGGCAACTCCAGCATGGTCCCGCGCGAGCGGTGGCGAATCGCGATTGCCAGCAATCGCCCAGAAGTCCTCGTCATGCCGGCAAGCTACCACGCCGCCGTCGCCAGCGGCGAGCGGGATGTTGTCGCCACTCCTGCAACCTCATAGACTGGCGCCGCGATGCATCGGCTGGAGGTCAACGCCACCATCAACCTGTTGCGGACACGTGGTCTGCTGCCGGCCGACTACGCCGCACCCGTGCAAGTCGATGACCTGATCGCCCACGTCTACGATGCGTGCGCGCGCAACGGAGTCGGCGCCAACGCCTTGCGCCGCGAGGTCGAGGCGCTGTTGCGCGAACGTGCACCTGGCAGCCGGGTACCGCCGGCAGAGGGTGGATGAGCGTTCTCTATCTCTGCGATCTGCATGGCAGGAACCGCGGACTGGAGCGGCTGCTGGCCGCGCTGCAGCCCGATCTGGTGTTGGTCGGCGGCGACATTACCCACAACGGCGGCGGCGACGAGGCGCGCGCGGTGTTGCAGCCGATCATCGCCGCGGGCGTGGCGCTGCTGGCGGTGCCGGGCAACATGGATCGGCCCGAAGTAGCCGACGCTCTGAAGGATCTCGGCATCGACATTCACGGCCGCGGCCGGGCGCTCACGTTGCCGCGAGCGTCCGGCGGCGTGGCCCGCATCGGAGTGCTGGGGGTAGGCGGCTCCACGCCGACCCCGTGGGGGACACCGTTCGAGCTCAGCGAGCAGCAGGTCACGGCGTTGCTCGAAAGCGCGTGGCCGGAGGTGCGGGAGTGTTCCCCGGTGGTGCTGGTGGCCCATTCGCCTCCGGTCGGCACCCGCCTGGACCGCGCCGGCGAAGCTCACGCCGGCAGCAGCGCGGTGCGTTCCTTCGTCACTCGGCACCCTGTGGCGGTGAGCTTGTCCGGGCACATTCACGAGTCGGTAGGACAGCAACGCCTCGCAGGGACGCTGTGCGTGAACCCGGGAGCGTTTCGCAACGGCCGCTACGCCACGCTGGAGTGGACCGCCAGCGGCACGCTGCGGGTGAGCCTGGGCCAGATCGAACCGTAGGCCCTTATGGCGACCTCACCGCGAGCAGTCTACGAGCCGGCCGAGGTCGGTTCCGGCATGAAGCCCGACTGCAGAAAGCCGCCGTCGATGGGAATTGCGGTGCCGTTGATGTAGTTGCCGCCGGTGCCGCACAGAAACGCCACCAGTTCGGCGATCTCTTCCGGGTACACCTCGCGCGGGATCGGCATCCGCTTGCGCCGGGTCGCTAGCAGCGCCGGGTCGCGGGAGTAGACGAGGGTGGTCATGGCGGTTGCCGCCACGCCCGGGCACACGGCGTTGACGTTGATGCCGTAGCGCGCCCATTCCACCGCCAGCATCCCGGCGAGACTGTTGAGGGCGGCCTTGGAGGGACTGTAGGCGCCGCGTTCCGGGATCGGCGCCCAGGCGCCGACCGACGAGATGTAGACGATGCGCCCGCCCCGGCCATGGGCCACCAGGTGCCGGCCCACCGCCTGGCTGAACAGGAACGCTCCCGTCAGATGACTGTCGAGCGCCGCGCGCCAATGCTCCGCGCTCAGTTCCAGTGACGGCCCCTTGACGTTGTTACCGGCGCAGTACACCAGGAAATCGATCCGCTGCAGCTCCGCGACCGCTGCCGCCACCGCCCCGGCGTCGCTGACATCCACGGTCAGGGCGCTGTGTTCTCTCCCGCCGGGCAAGGCCGCCGCCACCGCCCGCGCCCGCTCCAGGTCCATGTCGGCAACCGTCACCGTCGCACCCCGCTGCGCCAGGGTCCGGCACACGGCGCTGCCGATGCCCCCGGCACCGCCGGGCACCAGGGCCACCCGGTGCTCGAACTCGTTGCTGACCGGCTCGGCCACGGTATGACTCAGCTCCCGGCCGCGAGGTGCCGGCTCAGAAACTCCAGCGTCAGGGGCCAGGAATCGGCGGCGGCCTCGGTGTGGTAGCGCGTCGCGTTGGTGAAGTCCATGTAGCCGTGACCGGCGCCGGCAAAGCTGTGGAACCGGTGTTCCACGCCGTGGCGCGTCAGCTCGGCGTCGATCGCGTCGCAATCTTCGGGAGAGGGATTGGAGTCGCGACCGCCGAAGAACCCCAGCACCGGACACGTAATCTCGCCGAGGCGCTCGAAGGGCGCCTTCCCTTTACCCCAGGCCACGCGGGTGTTGCCGCCGTAGAACGCCACCGCCGCCTGCAGCCGCGCGCTGGCGGCGGCCAACAGGTAGGCCACGCGGCCGCCCATGCAGAAACCGACCACTCCCGAGGGGCGCCCGGCGTCGCCGCCCGCATCCGCGCCGAGATAGTCGAGCACCGCATCGCCGTCGGCGATGATCTCGGCGTCACGGAGCAGTCCCATGCGCTCCAGGGGCTCGTCCGGAGGCGGGTCCTGACGGTGGTACAGCTCCGGGGCCGCGGCGACGAACCCGGCCGCTGCCAGGCGCCGCGCCATCCCCTGTACGAACTGGTCCACGCCGCCCGCGTGCTGGATCATCAGGACCCCCGGCGCACTGTCGGCCGCCGCCGGGTCCGTAGGGCGCGCCACGAAGGTACGCATCGCTGCGCCGTCCACCTTCAGGGTCTCCCAGTCGCTGCTGTGGGGAATCATACTTTCAGCATAGCGGGTTACGCGGTGCCCGCAAAGCGGCGGCCGAACCGGAGTCCGTAGCCGGCGCAACAGTTCAACCAAAAAAAACGCAAGAAAAGCCCTTGCACCGCGCGCGGGCTTGGAACATATTAAGTGCTCCGTTTCACACAAAATGATCGGCATCGGACTCGATTTCGGCACCACCAATACCACGGTGGCAGTGGCCGATGGCGACCGGATCACGTATCTCACGCTAGATCCTCTCGCCGAGCCTGCCACTGTAATGCCGACGGCACTCTACATTCGGCGTTCCATGGAGCCAACCGTCGGCAGTTCCGCCATCGCCAGCTACCTGGGTGACAACGTCGGCCGGGTAGTGCGCCTGCGCAAGATAGATCTGGGCACCATCGCCATGACGGTGAACGCCGCCGACGGCGGCAGCGCTCCGGGCCACTCCGAGGGCGACGCGGTCGAGGTCGCCGTGAGGGTACGCGGCGACGACGACGCGGAGCTCCCCGGACGGCTGTTCCGCGGCCTCAAGAGCTACCTCGGAATCCGCACCCACGAACGGTTCAAGGTGTTCCATCGCCAGTTCCGCACCGTCGCGCTGGTCACCCTGATTCTCTCGGAGATCCGCAAGGGCATCGCCGCGGCGGGCCGCGACATCAGCCGTACGCTGCACATCGGGCGTCCGGTGCGCTTCGTCGGCGACGACGATGCCAACGCCATCGCCATGGCTCGCCTGACGGAGGCGTGTCACCATGCCGGCTTCGCCAACTTCTCGTTCTACCCGGAACCGGTGGCGGCCAGCCTCGGCTACCTGCATGCCCGCAGCCAGGCGGCCTCCGAAGCTGCGCGGCCGGCGCGCCGCGGCCTGCTGGCGGC
>JAKZWC010000160.1:0-8548 GCA_047515735.1 Spirochaetales bacterium
GCGGGGGTCCTGGGCGCCGCCGCGGCCACTACGCCCGCAATGGTCGGCTCGGACAGGCCGCGGTGGCTGGCGGCCCATCCGGCCAGCGCCTGCCGAGCCCGCGCCGCGGCCGCCTGGACCGCGTCAGCATGGGCGAACGGAGGTCGCTCCCGGGTGTGTCGGCGAAGCTGCTTCGCCACCTGGCGCGGGTCGGCCACGATGCGCAGCGCCGCCGAGTGGCTGGGATCGAGACGGTACGGAGCGGCCGCCACCTGGGCCAACCGCGGGGCCGCGGCCGCGACCAACTCCAGGTACTGCTTGGCCACGACGTGGGAACCGAAGTGCAACACACAGTCCGGGTGCAGCAGTTCGCGCCCAGCGGCGCACTGCAACAGGAGTTGCAGCCCCGGCGTGCCGCGGACACCGCTGGTGACGTCGCCCAGTAGCGGCCACCCCAAGCGCTCCGCCAGCGCTTCGATTGCGCCGGCGCAACCTCGCGGCAGGCCCCCTGCCACCAGCAACCCCCGCCGGCTCTCCGCAACCAGGCTCAGGAGCGCTGACACTGCGTCCTCACGTGGTGCGGCGTCCGTGGGCGGGAGCGCGGCTGCCGGCTCGGAGTCCGCCAGCGCCCGATAGGTGGTAAACGGTTCGCCGCCCGTTCGCCAGCGCTCACCGGAGGGCCCTGCGACCAGCGGGTCCGGAAGCGGTTCCGGTTCCAGCGGCTCCGGGAACGGACAGTTGAGATGCACCGGGCCGGCGGGGGCAGAGGTAGCGCGGAACAGCGCCTGATCGACGGTCGTCAGCACCACCCGTGGATCGATGCGCGGCGCCGGCACCGGCAGCTCGACACTCCAGCGGGTGTATCCGCCGAAGATGCCGCGCTGCACGATCGTCTGGTTGGCGCCGGTTTCCTGCAGCTCGGGCGGCCGGTCGGCGCTCAACACCAGCAACGGAACCTGATCCTGGGCTGCCTCTACCACCGCCGGCAGGTAGTTGGCGAGTGCCGTGCCGGAGGTGCATACCAGCACCGCCGGCCGGCCGGCGGCACGCGCGTACCCCACGGCATGGAAGGCGGCACCACGCTCCTCCAGACAGACCCGCGCGGTCACTGCCGGGTGGCGCGCCGCCGCGACCACCAGCGGCGTCGAGCGCGACCCCGGAGAAATGACGAAGTAGCGGCAGCCGCAACGGGTCAGCTCCTCGACCATGAGCTGCGCCCAGTGGCTGTTGCCGCCGCCGTCGCTCACGAGTGCCGGTCCGCTCAGACTACGTCCAGGATCTGAAGGATCTTCTGTTCCATCTCCGCCCACTCCGCGTCCGCCGTCGACCCGCGCACGATGCCGTTCCCGGCGTAGAGATGGAGCGTGTCGCCAGCGGCCACGCCGGCCCGGATCCCCACCGCGAACTCAGCGGCCCCGGCGGCGATCCAGCCCACCGGACCGGCGTACCAGCCGCGGTCGAACCCCTCGGTGGCGGCGATCAGGTCGCTCACCCCACAGGTCGGGTAGCCGCCGACCGCAGGGGTCGGGTGCAGCCGCTGCAGGACCTCGGCCAACCCTACTCCCGGCCGCAGCGTGCCGCTGAACGAAGTGTGCAGGTGCTGAACGTGAGCCAGCTTGCGAACCCGGACGGCATCCTGGGTGGACACGCGGCTGCACAGTTCGCGCAGGCTGCGGGCGATGCTGGCGTGCACGTAACGGTGTTCGCGCAGCTCCTTGTCCGAGCGCAGCAGTTCTGCTTCCAGACGGGCGTCCGCCGCCGGGCTGTCGCCGCGGGGCCGCGTTCCGGCCAACGCTTCCGTTTCCACCGTGTCGCCGGAGATGCGCAGCAGCCGCTCCGGCGAGGCACCGAAGAAGGTGACTCCGGAGCGCGGCTGCAACGCGAAGTGAAAGGCCGCCGGGTTCACCATCCGCAGCCGCTGCAGCAGGGTCAGCGCGCAGATACGGGCAGCGAACTGCAACGTGGTCCTGCGCGCCAACACGATCTTCTCCAGTGGATCGCTGCCGCCGTCGAGGCAGCTTCCGAAGCGCTGCAGCACCGCCGCGACGAGCTGCCTCCAGCGCGACTGATCCGGCACGTGGATGCGCGGGCCGAGCGGAGTCGGACGGTCCTCGGATGGCGCCGGCCCGGCCGCTGCCGCCTGCACCGCCTCCCGGCAGCCGGCGGCCAGATCGTGCAGCACGGCCGCCAGCCCGTCCCGTTCGCGGTCGCGGAAATTGCAGGCTAGGGTGGTACCCGTGGAGGTGCGTGTCAACTCCACCCGCGGCAGGGTAAAGCGGTAGCTCCCGAACGGCGTCCACCACGATTCCTCGCAGTCCGCCGGCCGGGCGCCGCGGAACCGGAAGCCCCCGTACAGGCGCTGCCGGCGGCAACCGATCAGCGCTTCCACCCCGGCGCATACCTCGGCGAACGGGATGTCGTCATCACCGGTCACCTCGGCCGCAGACCCTACCCCCGCGCACTGCAGGGCGTGGCTGCGATCGGACCAGTAGCAGCCGCCACCCCCCGGCAGGCTGCCGTCGGCCGCGAGGTGGCGCAGGAAGGCGAGGGGGTCGGCCGCGCCCAGCGGCAGCTCGGCCCGATGGCAGACCGCTCCGGGACGCCGCTCGCACAGTTGCCAGGGCCCCGGGTACAGCGTCTGCAGGGCGCGGTCGAGCCGGCGCTCGGGCGGCGTGGCGGCGGGCGGCGCAGCGGGCGCGGGTCGGTGCCGGGAGACGGGCATCATTCAGGCTGGCTTGCGCGCGTGGTAGATCGCCGCGATCCCGAAGGTCAACGTGAGCCGCCGGACCCGCTCGAAGCCGACGGCGGCGAGCAGAGCGGTGAACTCCTCGGGACCGGGAAACGACTCCACCGAGCGGTTCAAGTAGCGATATGCGGTCGGGTTGCCCGAGATCATCCCGCCGACGACGGGCAACAGGTGGCGGAAATAAAGCAGATAGGTGAGGCGTACGAGGGGCTGCCGCGGCAGCGAAAACTCGAGGATCGTTACCGATCCGGATGGCCGCAGGACGCGGTACATCTCGCGCAGGGCGGTTCGGTAGTCAGCCACGTTGCGGATTCCGAAGGCGATGGTGACCGCGTCAACGCTCGCCGGCGCAGCCGGCAACGCCAGGGCGTCACCCCGACGCAGGACGATACGCCCGCCCGCCCCGCGGCGGCGCACCTTGGTGCGTCCCCGTGCGAGCATCTCCCCGGCGATGTCGATGCCGGTCACGCGGAGGTGCGGATCGAGAGTCGTCAGCATCAGAGGCAGATCTGCCGTGCCGGTAGCTATGTCGAGAACGGTGCGGGGATGAGCGGCCAATACCAACTGCGCTGCCAATCTGCGCCAACGCTGATCGCACTGTAGCGACAGTACGCGATTCAGAACGTCGTAGCGACGGGCAATTCCGTCAAACATGGCGCCGATCCGATCCGCAGCGCGGGTGCGCACCAGCAATGGCACGCCGGGAGTGCCCTCGACCGGAGCCATTCCTGTGAGAATTTACGGTGTTCGGCCGGAGGAATGCAACCTGGCGATCACGATGCGGGCACGACGCCGCTGTCACGCTGCGCAGCGACCGCACGCAGGTGCGCGGCGACGCCGCGCGCGCGCCGTGGATCGCGCGCCAGCAGCAGCCGCTGCAACTCCCAACGCTCCTGCTCGGGCAGCGTCGCGGCAGCGCCGTCGAGGAAACGGACGACGCCCGCCTCACGTACCGCCAGCGGCACCCCGTCGCGGAACAGGATCCGGTTCCCGCGCACTCCGGCCACGTGTTGCTGCTCCCGCGTCGGGTGCACCCTGAGGCCGATGCTGCCGGCCGGATCGACCGCCGCCAGCACCCGCAGCTCGCCGGACGGCGCTGCCCGCCGGACGGCGCGCATCTTGGCGATCGCCTCGGCAAGGGCGAACTGCGCGCCGCCGACCCCGCTCACGAAGTAGCCGCCGCGGATGTGTCCGCGCGCCTCGAGACGCCGGTACACGGCGACCAGCTCGCGCCACGGGGGAGCCAGCGATTCCCGCTCCAGGATGCGCCGGAACACTACCCCGTACCGTTCCAGCAGACGCAGCGCGACGCTCTCCAGGTCGGACGCCGGGCGTTCCTCGCTCCGCTGCTCCGGCCGCGGCAGCAGGCTCCAGCGGCCCGAACGCTCCAGCCGCCGGCCGGCGGCCGCGCGGGGCATAGCGACGGCGGCCGCCGCGAACTGCCGGTGGCCACGGGCCACGCCGCGGGCCGCGCCGAGCGCCCCGCCGAAGGCACCGCTCACCCCGCGTACCCGTGCGGCGCGCCGTTCCGACGCGCTGCGCGACGCCGGCCTGATCAACGTGCGCAGGCCGGCGAAGCTGTCGCAGGTGACGATACCCGCGGCAGCCAACTCCCCCAGCGCGGTGTCTACCTGCGCCGGCAGCAGACCGGCGGCGCGCTGCAGCTCGTCGCGGAACAGGGCGCCGTCACGGCGCAGGCAGGCGCAGATTGCTGCGCCGGCGGCAGTAAGCGGAGTCTCCGTATCGCCCTCTCCGGCGGGAACGCGACTCCGCCATAACGACATCTCCTCCCGCGTCAGCAGCGCGATCGGGCTGCTGGCCACCGGACCGCCGCTACTGCCGTGACGATTCCCGCTCGGAGGCCGCAGCCGCGCCCACGCCATCTCGCCGCCGGCGCATAGCAGGTCGAGCCAGGCCGGGTCGTAGCCGGGCATCCGCGCCGGCAGGATCCACTCCTCCCATGCGGCCGCGGGGGCCTCGTATCCGGCGAGCTGGTCGACTATGGCAAGCAGCGCTTCGGGGCCTTCCGGCTCGGCAGCGCTGTGCCCCGTGATGGGGGCGATCATCTGCCACACGAACAGGAACCGCAGGTAGTCGTCGAACGCCAGCGGCTCGATCTCGCGGCGCAGCCGGCCCAGGGTGTAACGGTGAATCCGTGCCAGCAGCCGCCGCTCACACCACTCCTCTCCGCCGCTGCCGGTGAACTCGCCGCGCAACACCGCGCCCTCGGTTTCCAGCGCCAGCAGCGCCAGCTCCACCTCCGTAAGCGGCACGCCGATCTGGCGCGCCAGGGTAGCCGCGCTGACCGGCCCCGACGCCTCCAGCCGGCCGCGTACCACCTCGCGCAGCGCCTCATCGCGCCGCCACCGACGCTCGGCCAGCGCCGGCGGCAGCCGCAGCGGCGGTTCGGTCAGAACCGGATCGAACAGGGCCTGCCACAGGGGCAGGCGCTCGGCCGCGATCCAGCGCGCTGCCGGGCGTCCGCTGCCGTCCGTGTCGGCGGCCGCGCCGGCGCCGGGTGCGTGCAGCCGGGTGGCGCGGCCCTGCCCGGCCAGCGCAGCAAACAGCTCGCCCCAGCCGGCACGGAGACCTTCCGCCTCATCGATGAAGGTAAGCAGCTCCAGTGCATCGTGCAGCTCGTCGGCGTCTTCCACCCGCGGCAGCGCCTCGGCGCGTACCCGCGCGATGGCGGCGGCATCCAGCGCCCCGAACTCGCGCGCCTCCTCCGGCGCAATCCAGCGCCGGTTGCGAATCGCCTGCGTGCGGCGCTCCTCCAGCGGCGCGTCATCCAGGAACGCGTAGGGCCGCGCGTTGATGATCTCCTGGGCGAAGGGCGACGGCTCACGCAGGTCGCGCGCCACCAGCGTCACCGCGCCATGGTCCATCTCCCCCAGCAGCGTTTCGAGCTGCGCGATGTCCATCGCCTCGGTCAGGCAATCGCCGATCGCCTGCGTCACCAGGGGGTGGTCCGGTATCTGGCGGTCGCCGCTGAGGTTCTCCTGACAGGCGAGTTGATCGGGGAACACCAGCGACAGCAGATCCTCGGACTGCATCCGCTGCAGGTAGGGGGCCACCCGCTTGCCGCCGCGCCGGCGCTGCACGGCCAGGGCACAGGAGGCGTTCCAGCGCCAGCGGGTCTGGAACATGGGTGCATCGAGCAGCGCCTGCACCAGCACCTCGCGCACACTGTTGCGGTTCAGGAAGCGCCACACGTCGGCCAGCGGAAAGCTGTGGGTCTGGCCCAGCGACAGCACCAGGGAGTCTTCATTGGCCGCGGCCTGCAGCTCGAAGTTGAAGTTGCGGCAGAAACGCTTGCGCAGCGCCAGCCCCCAGGCACGGTTGAGGCGGCTGCCGCGCGGGGAGTGAATCACCAGGTGCATGTCGCCGGCTTCATCGAAGAAGCGCTCCATCACCGCGGTAGCGTGGGTGGGCATGGCGCCGAGGGCGTTCATGCCGGCGTGAAGGTAGCTCACCACCTGATCCGCGGCGGCGGCATCCAGCCCCACTTCCTCGGTCAGCCACCGGCAGGCCGCGGTCGCGCCTTCCGACTCGATCAGCCGCTGCACCCGCGCCCGCAGCGCGGACACCGCCTGCGACAACTCTTCGCTGCGCCCCGGGGCCTCCCCCAGCCAGAACGGCAGGGTCGGCGGCTTGGCGCCGGCATCCACTACCCGCACCACCCCGGTCTCGACCTTCACGATCTCCCACGACTTGTTGCCGAGCAGAAAGATGTCGCCGGGTACGCTCTCCACGGCGAAGTCCTCGTGGACGCTGCCGATGAACAGGTCCTGGGGGTCGACCCGTACCTGGTAGTCGAAGTTGTCAGGAATCGCGCCGCCGTTGGTCAGGGCGGCCAGACCGGCGCCGCGACGGCCGCGCACGCGGCCGCCGATGGCGTCGTGGTGCAGGTAGGCGGCGCGGCGCCCACGCGCGGTCGAGAACCCTTCGGCCAGCATGCGCACCACGGCATCGAACCGCTCGCGGGGCAGCTCGCGGTAGGGGTACGCGCGCCGGCAGACGGCGAACAGCGCATCGGTCGCCCACTCCCGCGTGCTCACCTCGGCCACGATCTGCTGCGCCAGCACGTCGAGCGGCTGCGGCGGCACACTGATGCGATCCAGTTCCCCGTCCTGCGCCGCGGCCAGCAGTGCCGTGCACTCCACCAGCTCGTCGCGGGTAAGGGGAAACAGCCGGCCCTTGGGAGTCCCGGAGATGTGGTGCCCGGAGCGTCCGACGCGCTGCAGGAACGCCATGATCGACTTGGGCGACCCGAACTGGCACACCAGATCGACCACGCCGATGTCGATGCCCAGCTCCAGCGAGGCGGTTGCTACGATGACGCGCAGCGTGCCTGCCTTCAGCCGCTGCTCGGCGTCCAGGCGCTGCTCGCGCGACAGGCTGCCGTGGTGGGCGGCCACCTCCTCTGCTCCCAGCAGCGCCTCCAGGGCATGGCTCATGCGCTCCGCCAAGCGCCGCGTGTTGACGAAGATCAGGGTGGTGCGGTGATCCAGGATCAACTCGGAGAGGCGCTGGTACAGCTCCTCCCACACCTCGTTCGCCATCACCGCCTCCAGGGGTGAGCCGGGCAGCTCCAGAGCCACGTCCATGGCACGGCGGTGGCCGCTGTCGACAATGCGGCAGGCCGGTGGAGCGGCCTGGCCGGGCGACTCGACCGCTCCCGTTCCCGTCAGGAAGGCGGCCGCCGTGGCGATGGGACGCTGCGTGGCGGACAGGCCGATGCGGGTCACCGGCGCGGCGGTGAGGGCATCCAGCCGCTCCAGGCTGAGGGCCAGGTGAGAGCCGCGCTTGGAGCCGAGGATGGCGTGAATCTCGTCCACGATCACGGTGCGCGTGGTGGCCAACAGGCCACGGCCGCCGGCGCTGGTGAGCAGCAAGTAGAGTGATTCCGGAGTGGTGACCACGATGTGCGGCGGCCGCCGGGTCATGGCCGTGCGGGCGGCCGCCGGGGTGTCGCCGGTACGCAGGCCGGCACGGATCTCCGCCGCAGCGGCTGCGCCGGTTTCCTTCAGGAGCGCGCAGACGCCCTGCAGGGGGGCTTGCAGATTGCGCTCTATGTCGTTGCTGAGGGCCTTCAGGGGGGATACGTAGACGACCCTGGTTTCGTCCGCCAGACTGCCCGCCGCGGCCTCCCGCACCAGCTCGTCGATGGCGCACAGGAACGCCGCCAGCGTCTTGCCGGAGCCGGTGGGCGCCGAGATCAGGGTGTGGCTGCCGGCCTTGATGGCCGGCCACGCCTGGTGCTGCGCTGGCGACGGGGCGGCGAAGGCGCCGCGAAACCACGTCGCCACGGCGGGATGAAACAGGTTCAGCGCGTCAGTATCCATGGAGCCAAAAAAAAGACTCCGACAGCCGGGAGGCCACCGAAGTCCCCTTAGACAGGTGTCGGGTGGTGCGGGGCCTAAAGGCCTCCCGCCGAGCACCCGGCGCCGGCATACCCCTTACTCCACGTTTCCTCCTGGGTCAGACTCTGCGTCTGGACCACGCTTGAGGTGGTGACGCTGGCAGGAGTGGCTACCGCTGGCGCGGCCTCCACCACCGGCTCGGCCACGACCTGAGGAACGTTGAACGAGAAGGGAAGCACGTCGTCGAACACCAGCGACATCGCGAACAATGTGATTGCCGCCATGGCCAGTACTGCTATCGTGATGCGCATCTGGGCACCTCCCGCGAACTTATACGCTACGCCGTTGTCGCCGTACTGTCAATCCCCACGAACCCTACGCCGCGGCGGCGCGGCGCTGCAGGATCCCCTCTGCCCGCAGCCGGTCCAGAGCACGCGCGAAGGCGGCCAGAGTAGCGTCG
>JAKZWC010000161.1:0-17370 GCA_047515735.1 Spirochaetales bacterium
CATCCCATTTCGACCAACTCTGTGCTCCACTCAGGCACCCTATCGCTTATTCTGGGATAAGAAAGTGCTGCTCAGTAGACTTGATGCATTGAAGCGAAAACTACCATCTCTTGGTCCGAGCTCACTCCCTTGGAGCAGGCCGATTGTCAGTAAGATCGGCATTTTCAACATGGAGACCTGGAACGTCCGGTTTCCGCACTACCCGGTTATTCGCGTATAGGGTTCTCTTGCTACGCCGCGGCGGCGCGGCGCTGCAGGATCCCCTCTGCCCGCAGCCGGTCCAGAGCACGCGCGAAGGCGGCCAGAGTAGCGTCGATGTCGGCAGCGCCGTGCACCGCCGATACGATGTAGGACACACCGCGCATGGCGTCCACGCCTTCGTTCAGCAGTGCCAGGCGAAAGCGCTGTGCCACGGCCCCACCGCCGCGGGCGCTGCTCAGCACCGGCAGGGCGGCCGCGACCGCGGCTGGGCTGCCGTCCCCCTCGACATTGGGCGCCACGTGCACCAGGGAGCTGTCGTGGTAGGCGAAGCCCTGCGTGCCGCTGTCCGCGAACAGCCGATTCATGCCGGAGCACAACCGCTCGGCGGCGCGGCTGGCGCGCTCGGTCAGCGGCTCACTGGCCACCAACCCGAGACAGGTGCTGCCGGCGACCGCGCTCAGAGGATTGGCGTTGAAGGTGCCGGGGTGCGCCACGCGCCGCGGCCCGCCGGACATGGCGATCTGATCGAGGATCTCGGCGCGGCCGCCCACCGCTCCGCCCGGCAGACCACCGGCCACGATCTTGGCCATGGTGGTGAGGTCGGGCCGGATCCCCAGCCGCCGCTGGGCGCCGCCCGGGGTGATGCGGAAGCCGGTGACGACCTCGTCGAAGATCAGCAGCACGCCGTGACGTGCGGTGCTTTCGCGTACCTGGTGCACGAAATCGGCAGAGACCGGCAGGCGTCCGCTCCCCGCGCCGGTGGGCTCGAGGATGACCGCCGCGATTTCGCGGTCGCCGGCCAGGGTTCGCTCCAGTAACTCCGCGTCGCCCGCGGGAATGACCCGAACGGTCTCGCCTACCGCCGCCGGGATGCCGGGACCGGCAAACGGTTCCTCATCCGGGATGGCCGCGGCGTAGTCATGCCAGCCATGGAAGTGCTCCTGAAAACGCAGCACTTTGGGGCGCCCGGTAAAGGCGCGTGCCAGGCGTAGCGCCATCAGCGTGGCCTCGGTGCCGGAACTGTGGAACCGCACGCGCTCCACCGACGGCATCAACCGCTGTACCGCCTCGGCCCAGCGCAACTCCAGCTCGGTGTTGCCGCCCAGATGGGTGCCGCGCTGCAGCTGCTCGGTCACCGCCGCCACGATGGCGGGATGGCTGTGGCCGAGCAGCAGTGCGCCATGGCCCATTACGTAGTCGATGTACTCGTTGTCGTCCAGGTCCACCTTGCGCGCGCCCTGGGCGCTGGTCAGGACGACAGGAAACGGCTCCAGGTAGCGCGCATCGTGGGTCACCCCGCCGGGGAACGCCCCGCCGGCGCGCCGGTACACCTCGGCCGATCGCCGGTGCCGATCCAGATACTGCTGTTCGATGTTCACTTCAGCACTCCCTCGTCAGGGTATCGTTTCTCACTCCGTCAACCACCGCAGCGGTGTGCGGACCTTTTCCGGTATCGGTCGGCTTCAGTCGACGGTGACGGCGGTACCGCTGGCGCACACCATGAGCATGCTGCCACCCTGGCCGACTACTTCGTAGTCGAGGTCGATACCCACGACCGCGTTGCCGCCCTGCCGGCGGGCCGCTTCCTCCATCTCCTGCAGAGCCATTTCGCGGGCGTTGCGCAGTTCCCCTTCGTACGCCGCGGAACGTCCGCCGACGATGTCACGGATGCCGGCGAAGAAGTCCTTGAAGATGTTGGCGCCTATGATCGCCTCTCCGGTGACGATGCCGCGGTAGTCGCGGATGTTCTTCCCCTGGATCGTGGGGGTGGTGGTCATGATCATGGTTCGATCGTACCACAGGCCGGCGCCCGGACGGAGCAGGACCGACCGAGGAGCGCACGGGCGGAGGTGGCGCGGCGGACGGCGGTCGCGGTATCGGGCGCCAGTGCCGTGAGGTGGCCCATCTTGCGGCCGGCACGCGGGGCCTGCTTGGCGTACAGGTGCAGCTTGACGCCGGGTTGCGCCAGCGCCTGCTGCCACGCCGGCGTCGCGCCATGCAGCCACAGGTCGCCGAGCAGGTTGGCCATCGCCGCCGGCGTATGCTGCGTCGGAGCGCCCAGCGGCAGTCCGCATACGGCGCGGATGTGCTGCTCGAACTGGCTGGTCTCGCAGGCGTCGATGGTAAAGTGCCCCGAATTGTGAGGCCGCGGCGCCACCTCGTTGACGATCAGCCGGTCGCCTACCTGGAACAGCTCCACGCACAGCAGGCCGATCACCTCGAGTTGCTCCATCAGGTCACGTACCAGCTCGCGCGCCTGACGCCGCAGCCGTTCGGAGCACGCGACGGGGGAACTGGTCAGATCCAGGATGTGGCGCTCGTGGCTATTCTCGAACGGACCGTAGGCGCGGAACTCGCCTCCGGGAGTACGCGCGCCGATGACCGACAGCTCGCGGTCGAAGGGCACCACCTGTTCCACGATCAGCGGCACGGCGCCGGCCTCCGCGACCGCGGCGGCAAGCTCGGCGGGGTCCCGCACGCGGCGCTGGCCCTTGCCGTCGTAGCCGAAGCCGGCGGTCTTGACGATGGCCGGAAAGCCCACTCCTGCAGCACATTGCGCGCCGGCGGAGGGCGGCACCGGAAGCGGGCTCCACGAGGCTACCGGGAAGCCCGCGGCGCTGAGAAACTGTTTCTCGCGCTGCCGGTTCTGTGCCGTCGCCAGCACCTGCGCGCCGGGGTGTACCACGGTATGCCGCGCCGCCGCCGCCACCGCGGCGCTGGACAGATTCTCGAACTCGAAGGTCAGCAGGTCTACGCCCGCGGCGAAGCGGGCGATGGCCGCGGCATCGTCGTAGCTGCCCACCACCTCGCGCGCCGCGACCTGGCCGGCGGGGGAGTCCGCCGCCGGCGAGTACGCGTGAACCCGGTAGCCGAGCGCGGCTGCCGCCAGGGCGAGCATGCGTCCGAGCTGGCCGCTGCCGAGAATTCCGAGCGTCGCCCCCGGCAGGATTTCCCGGAAGGGTCCGTGTCCACGTGCCATGCCGGTCGCCGGTTTACCCGCTCCCCGGCGGCAGGGTGGCTTGCAGCACCGCCTCGGTCTGGCGGGCGCGGAACGCCTCCAGCTCGGCGCGCAGGTGCGGCCGGCCCAGGGCGACGACCGCTACCGCCAGCAGGGCGGCGTTCACGGCGCCGGCGCGGCCGATGGCCAGAGTCCCCACCGGCACTCCCGCCGGCATCTGCACGATCGAGAGCAGCGAGTCGATGCCCTGCAGGGCGTGGCTCTGCACCGGCACGCCGAGCACCGGCAGCGCGGTGTGGGCCGCCACCATCCCCGGCAGGTGGGCGGCGCCGCCGGCGGCGGCAATGATCACCTGCAGGCCGCGCCCGGCGGCCGCCCGCGCGTAGTCGCGCATCCGGTCCGGCGTGCGGTGGGCGGAGACCACCTGGCACTCGTAGGCCACGCTGAACTGCTGCAGCGTCTGCTCGGCGTGGCGCATGGTTTCCCAGTCCGAGGTACTGCCCATGATCACACCGATCAGCGGCGCCTCGTTCCCTCCGGCTCGCTGGTTCATTTCTCCTCCGGCGGACGCCGCAGCACGATGCGGTCTTCTTCCAGCTCGACCCGCAGGCGGTCGCGTCCATCCACTCCCAGGGCGCGCAGGTAGTCGGCGGGCACCTGCAGGCGCCCGGCGTGGTCCACCACCGCCAGCTCCTCGTGGCTCTCCGCATCCTCCATGTGGGTGGCCAGGTGAGCCAGCTCGCTGGTGTAGGTGCCGCGGCGGATGAACTCGCTGCTGGTGCGCCCGTCGCGGATTGCCACCACCCGATCCACCGACTGCGCAATGCGCCGGTCATGGGTGACGATCACCACGGTGACTCCCAGCTCGCGGTTGACCGTTCGCAACGCCTCCAGCACCCCCGCGGCGGTGCGTCCGTCGACGCTGCCGGTAGGCTCGTCGGCGAGCACCAGGGGCGGTTCGTTGGCCAGCGCGATGGCGATGGCCACCCGCTGCTGCTCGCCGCCGGAGAGCTGTCCCGGCCGGCTGTGGAGGCGATGCGACATGCCCACCAGCGCCAGCAGCTGCTCCGCCCGGCGGCGCCGTTCGGGGCGGCCGGTGAGCAGCATCGGCACCTCCACATTCTGCACCGCGGAGAGGTAGGAAATCAGGTTGCGGGCGCTGCTCTGCCACACGAAGCCCACCTTCTCGCGCCGGTAGCGGATCAGCTCGTTGCGCGACAGCTTCAGCAGGTCGCGGCCGGCCACGGTGATCTTCCCGGCCGAGGGCAGGTCGAGGCCGCCGACCACGTTGAGCAGGGTCGTCTTGCCGCTGCCGCTGTTGCCGATGATCGCCATCAGTTCGCCGTCGGCGACGTCCAGGTCGAGGCCCTGCAGGGCGATTACCTCGAATTCCCTGGTCTTGTAGATGCGTACCAGGTTCTCGGCGCTGATCATACGTGTTTCCCGGCAGGGCCTCGCGGCCGGCACGACGGGACCCGCTGCGTGCAACGTACCTCGATCTCGGCGCTGATCATATCCGTGCCCCCGCTTCGCTCTCCGGCTGCACCACGCGGCCATCCTCCAACTGCACCACGTGATCGGCCAGCTCGATGATGTAGGGATCGTGGCTGCTCATCACCACGGTCACTCCCTGCTCCTGCACCAGCCGGCGCACCAGCCCGACAACCTGCAGACCGGTATGGGTATCCAGCTCCGCCGTCGGCTCGTCGGCGAACAGCAACGCCGGCTCGTGGGCGATGGCGCGGGCGATCGCCACCCGCTGCTGCTCGCCGCCGGACAGCTCGCCCGGGCGGTGCTGCATGCGCCCGCGCAGCCCTACCAGGGAGAGGCACTCCTGCGCCCGCGCCTCGCGCCGCGCCTCGTCGTACCCGGCCACGCGCAGTGCGAAGTCGACGTTCTCGAACGCCGACATCACCCCGATCAGGGCCACCGACTGGAACACGAAACCAATGCGCCGCCGCCGCAGTTCGTCCCGCTCCCCCTCGCTCAGCGTGACGATGTTGCGGTCCTCGAATTCCACTCGCCCGCTGCTGGGGTAGTCGAGGGCACCGAGGATGTTGATCAGCGTGGTCTTGCCCGAGCCGGACGGCCCCTGCAGGATGGTGAGCCGCGCCCGCGGCACGCGCAGGCTCACCTGCTGCAGCGCGTACACGGTGCTTCCGCCCAGGCGGAAAGAGCGGGTCAGATCGGCTGCCGTCAGCACGAACGGCGAGCTGAAGATGGTCCCGGCGGCGCTGCCGGCGTAGCGACCGAAGGTGCTCACTCTTCCCCCAGCTTGAGGGCCTGGTGGATGTCCAGGCGTGCCAGCAGGGTGCGGAACAGCACCGTGCCGAGCACCAGCAGGACGCCGGCCACGGCGTAGATGCGCAGCAGGTCGCCGATCTCGCTGGCCACCCGGAATGGCGGCACCTGGTCGGCGGCGGCATACACCACCTGCAGCAGAGGCACGAACAGCAGTGCCGACACCCGGCCGATCGCCACCCCGGCGACGATGGCGGCGCCGGTGATCAGGAGCTGCTCCACCACCAGCATCAGCAGCACCCGCCGGCTCGACATGCCGATGGCCCGCAGCACCCCGAACTGGAGGGTACGGGCACGCAGAGTCAACACCCAGTACATCACGAAGCCCACCAGGCTGATCAGCATGGCCACCGAGAAGCCGAGGGTCAGCACCCCGTTGGTGCCCTGCAGCAGCGGGTCGTTCTTGGCCTCGACCACCTGCTGGGCGGCGTCTTCCAGACTGATGATATCCAGTTGCCGTTCTTCGATTGCCGCGTAGATCTCGGCACTGGAGCTGTGCGGCTCCCGCCGGGCCCAGATCTGGTACGGTTCGACGGCCATCTTGGCGCGGATGTAGTTGAAGTTGGCTACCACCAGCCGCGGCGTGGAGCGGCCGCCGAAGGGCATGAAGGTGGGCCAGTAGTCGATGAAGCCGTACACCACCCCGTCGACCACGTCCTGGCCCTGCCAGGTGACGAGAATGGTATCGCCCAGCTTGATGTCGTATTCGTCGCCGATCGAGGTGGAGAGCAGCATCGCCTTGGGGTCGTCCGTCAGCCGGTTCAAGTAGTGAAACCAGTGCACCGGAAGCAGATCGCGGCGGAACCACGCGACCTTCCCGAACTCTCCGGGAGCCACCGCCATCAGCTCCGCCATGGTGCGCCGGTTGCCGGGCAGCGACACCTGGGCGCGCGGCTGGCGCAGCACGCGGGTGGTGTGTTCCAGGCCCGGCAGCTCGGTGAACGGCTGATAGGGCGGCTCGCGGTACTGGACGGACGAGGATGAGGAGGCGGACGCCGTCGGTCCCCCGAGCCCCAGGTCGTCGCCGAAGGCGGCGGGCGCGTCGCTGGGAAAGTACGGCTGCATGGTGAGGTCGGCCCCGACCGCATAGTAGATGCGCTCTTCGATGTTGCGGTTGACGGTGCGCGCGGCGCCGCTGTTGTAGATGCCCAGCGCCAGGGTGAGGATCAGGAACACCATCAGGAACTGCTCGTGGCCGCGCGCCCGCGCCACCTGGAGGAAGGCGGCGTAGAACGGCGGCGACCAGCGCCGGCGGGCGGTGCGGAACAGCGCCTGCACCAGCGCCGGGAAGACGCGCAGCGCCAGCATGCCGCAGCCGAGGATGAACACCACCGAGGTGAGGAACAGCAGCGGGTCCAGCGGCAGGTCGGAACCGGTGGCGGCGGTGAGCAGCAGGATCTCGCGCCGCTGGCGGAACTGCACCAGGCCGTAGATGGCGAGTGCGATCAGCACCAGGTCCAGGTAGTAGCGCCGCCAGAAGGTGTAGCGCCGCGCGCGGGCATCGCGGCCGCGCAGCTCGACGATGGAGGTGCGCGCGGCGCGGGTGGCGGGCAGCAGGGTGGCCAGCAGGAAGATCCCCGCGCCGGCGAGGGCGAACCAGTAGGCGCGCAGATTGATGCCGGCGCGCAGCGTGGTACGGCCGACGAACTCCAGAAACCCATTGGAGGCGCCCAGGAAGCGCACGATCAGCAGGGCCAGCGGCGGTCCCAGCGCCAGGGCGGCGACGCCGAGCAGCAGGCTCTGCACCAGGTACACGGTGAACAACTGCGATCCGGCAGCGCCGCGGCTCTCCAGCACCGCGATCTCGGCCAGATCGCCCTCCACGATGAGCTGCGACACCATGTACATGAAGAACGCCAGCACCAGCACGATCGGGACGTGCAGGAACGACAGGGTGATCTTCAGGATCGCCGCGCGCCGGTTGTAATCCTCCAGCAGCTTGGCGATGCCGAAGTCCAGCTCCACGCGGCGCTCGGCCGCGGCGCGCAGGTACTCGTCGTAGCGGCGCAGCAGGTTGGGCACGTTGGCCAGCGTGATCTGATGATAGTCGAGGGCGAAGTACCAGGCGCCGTTGGTCAGGTTGCGCGTCGGCTGGTAGAGGAAGTCGCGCAGAAAGGTGTCGTAGTCGATGAGAAAGCTCTCGGAGAACGTGGTGAAGCGCTGGAACCAGAACAGGTCGCTGGGATCCTTCTTGGTATACACGCCCACCACCTTGACCTGCAGCCGCGGCTCTTCCGCCAGCAGGTCGTGCAGCAGGTAGCTGCGGTCCAGGATCAGCTCCAGTTGCTGCATCGCCTCGGCGCTGACGATCGCTTCGTACACGCCGTCCACCGGCTCCGGGCGAAACATGCGGCCGTGCAGCACGGTGACGTGCGGCTGCAACTCCCGCACCGCCTCCACCCGGCTGAACTTCTTGATCGTTTCCTGCCTGCTCTCCTCCGGCTGCGGGCGCACGTCGTACAGGTAGTCGAGGGTGATGCGCTTCATGGAGGCCGCTACCGGGACGCCGAGATTCGGCACCAGATTGGTAAGGATCTCCTGCTCCAGGGAGTCGTGGAACGGAGCCTTGGCGGCGGGCGCCTCCACCAGCCGGTAGAAGTTGTAGGTGGCGGAGGTAGTGCCGGGATAGCGTCCGGTGCGTTCCTGGTAGCGCTCCAGGTCGCGCGTCAGCAGGCGCTGCAGCACGCCGTCGGTGTAGATGGGGATGCTGGCCAACAGCGCCACCGACAGCACCGAGCCGGCCAACAGGGCCAGCACCAGCCAGCGGTTGCTGGCCATCTTGCGCAGGACCAGGACTAGCGTACGACCACCTTTTCGCCGATCTCCAGCCCCGCGGCCACCTCCACCTGGGTCGGCGTCTGGATGCCCACCTCGACGCTGCGTTCCTCGCGCAGCCCGTCGGCGAGGACGTATACGAAGCGCCGTCCGAGGTAGGTCTGCACCAGGTTGCGCGGCAGCACGATCACGCCCTCGCGCCGCGTGCGGACCAACACCACGGAGGCGGTGTCGCCCTTCTCCACCTCCGGCGGCAGATCCTGCACCCGCATCAGGATCAGCTCGCGCATCTCGTCCGGCGCATCGCGCGGCACGTTGAGAGGCGTCATCACCACTTCGCCCTGGTACTTCTGGCGGCGGATGTCGACCGTGACGTCCGCCCCCAGCGCGAACTCGGAGCGCTTGGAACCGTTGTAGCTGAGCAGGATCTCGCTCGGGTCGGCAATCTGGATGACGGTGCGGAACGCCTCCACCGACTCGCCCTCGCTCAGCGGGGCGATGTACACCACCTCGCCGGCTACCGGGGCGCGCAGTTGCGACTTGGCCAGCTCCTCCTGGAGCTGCTGCAGGCGCAACCGCTCCAGCTCGACGTCCAGCTCGGCGTTTTCGGTGGTGAAGCGATCGGCGCCGCGCGCCTGGGCATGCTCAGCGGCCAGCTCCGCCTTGCGCAGCATGATCTCCTGGCGGCGCAGGTCGAGCTGCAGGCGGTCGGTGTCCAGCTCGGCGACGAGCTGCCCGGGCGTCACCTCGTCGCCGTAGCGTACGTAGATGCCGCGCAACGGTCCGGCGCGAAAGCGGAACTTGAGGGAGTACTGGGTGGGGTAGATGAACACCCCGCCCACCGTCACCCGGTCCTCGATCACGGCTTTCTGCGCCGTCACGGTGCGATAGGTTATCTCGGGCGACTTCAGCAGCGGCGGGGCCAGCACGCCCTCCTCCTGAGGGAGCAGAAAGCACCCGCCGAGCACCGCTGCGATTGCCAGCACGGCGCAACACCGGATGGCGGGGCGGCGGCGGGCGAGGTTGGTCTGGGGCGCGCATGTCACGGGGCGAAATACGGATAGCGTTTGCATGGGGATGAGCGCCGCCGGACGCGACGGGCCGGACACCTTCAGAGTACCACCGCCCGACGGTCATTGGATAGATCCGGTTCGTCCTCCGTCCGCTTCGCACCACCTCGCCCACGGCCGCCGGGCCGCGCAGCCGTTGCCGCCCGGCGTAGCGGAAGGGGCGGCTTTGCAGTACGCTGGCGTCGCATGATCCACGGAGCTGATCACGTGGCTTTGAGCGTGGCCGATCTCGACCGCTCGATCGACTTCTATGCCGAGCTGTTCGGTTTCGAGGTACGGCGGCGGCTGCCGGCGAACCCGGAGCTCCCGCTCGGGCGGGTGATCGGCGTGACCGGTGCGAGCGCCGACATCGCCCATCTCTATCTCGGCGAGTTCATGCTGGAGCTGTTCCGGTATCGGACGCCGGACGGACGTGCGCTGGCGGCCGAGCGTACCCAGGCGGATCACGGCTACATCCACTTCGGCCTGCGGGTGAGCGAGATCCACGGCGAGGTGCAACGCCTGCGCGCCGCCGGCGTGCGCTTCCTGAGCGATCCGGTCGAATTCCGTCCCGGTGTCTGGGTAGTGTACTTTCTCGGTCCCGACGGCGAAGTGGTGGAGCTGCGGCAAGCCCCGGACACTCTCCGCTGAGCGGAAACCTGGTCACGATGGACGGCAACAGCGAGGAGGAGCGGTGAGCAGCGAACAGCATGCAGGCGACGGGCCCGCGCCCGTGGCGGTGGTCACCGGCGCCGCGCGCGGCATCGGCCAGGCAATCTGCCTGGCGCTGGCGCGGGACGGCGCCGACGTGGTGGTGAGCGACATCGACCTGGAGGCGGCCGAGGCCACTGCCGAGCTGGTGCGCGCCTGCGGCCGGCGCGGCCATGCGCGGCGGACGGACGTGGCTTCGGAGGAGCAGATCGTGGCGCTGATCGGCGCTACGGCGCGCGAGCAGGGCGGCATCGACATCCTGGTGAACAACGCCGGGGTGATCGCCCTGTGTCCCATCCTGGAGCTCAGCGCGGCGCAGTGGGACCGCACCATGACCATCAACCTGCGCGGCACCTTCCTGGCCAGCCGCGAGGCGCTGCGCGTGATGTGCGATCAGGGCCACGGCAAGATCATCAGCATCGCCTCCCTGGCGGCCAAGATCGGCGGCTACGCGGCGCCGGCCGACTACGCCGCCTCCAAGGCCGGCATCATCACCCTGACCAAGTCGCTGGCGCTGGCCGGCGCCGCCCATGGGGTGAACGTGAACGCGGTGGCGCCCGGCCCCGTCGACACCGAACTGACCCGCGCCTGGGGCGACCAGGTGAACCAGGACTTCGCCGCCAACATTCCGTTCAAACGCTACGGTACCGCGGAAGAAGTAGCCGACGCGGTGGCCTTTCTGGCGTCCGATCGCGCCCGCTACATCACCGGCGAGATCATCGACGTCAACGGCGGCTACTACATGGACTGACTATGAAACGCAAGAATCTCAAGCCTCGGTTCCAGTGGCAGCGGTGGTCTTCCGAGGCGGACGACCTGGCCGCCCTCCCCAAGCCGGTGGCGGCACGCATGCTGTTCGACGTGCTGCTGATCAACCGCTTCGAGCTGGCCCTGCTGGAGCTGAAGGGCAGCGACGCGGTGTGGGGGCCGGTGCACACCAGCGTCGGCCAGGAGGCCACCGCGGCCGCCACCGTGGCCGCCCTGCGCCCCGCCGACAAGTTCGCGGCCACCTACCGCTCACACCACCAGTTCCTGGCCAAGGCGCTGCAATACCGGGTGCCGGCCGACTGGGACGCCGCCGCGGCGGCGCTGCCGGAGGAGGGGCTGGAGGTGGTGCGCCGCACCATGGCGGAGATCATGGGCCTGGCGCCCGGCTACTGCGGCGGGCGCGGCGGCTCCATGCATTTGCGCTACCCGGAGGCGGGGTTCCTCGGCTCCAACGCCATCGTCGGCGGCGGGGTGCCCCTGGCCGCCGGCGCCGCCTACGCCGAGAAGCACTGCGGCGACGGCAACGTGGTGGTGGCGTTCGTCGGCGACGGCGCCCTGCATCAGGGGGCGCTGCACGAGGCGCTGAACATGGTCGGGCTCTGGCGCCTGCCGTTGATCTGCTTCGTGGAGAACAACCTGTACGCGGTCGCCACCTCCGTGCAGGAGGCCTCGGCGGTGGAGGACCTGTCGGTGCGCGCCGCCGCCTACGACATGGACGCCTACATCGTCGACGGCAGCGACCCGGTGGCCATCTACCAGGTGGTGGGCCAAGTGGCCGGTGCGCTGCGCGAGGGCGGCCGCCCGGCACTGATCGAGGCCAAGTGCTACCGCCGCTTCCACCACGCCGGCGACGTGCCCGGCAGCGCGTTCCGCTACCGCAGCCGCGAGGAGGAGGCGGAATACGGGCGCAAGGAGGTGACCCGCGTCCTGCCCGAGGCGCTGGAGCAGGCCGGCACCCTCAGCGCGGCCGAGGTGGAGCAGATCCGCGCCGGCAGCGAGCAGGCGGTGGCGGCGGCCATGGAGGCGTGTGCCACGCGGGATGGCGGCGGGCGCTGGAGCGTGCGCGCGGAACTGTGGCCGGAGCCGCACACCGCGCCCGAAGGCATGCGCAGCGGGGGCGGCGAGTGGGCGGGGGTCTCGTTTACCGCGTTCGGCGCCAACGGTGCCGGCGGCGGCACGCTGGCGTACTCCGATGCCATCGCGGCGGTCACCGGCCGCTGGATGGAGCGCGATCCGCGCGCCATCGTGTTCGGCGAGGAGGTGGCCAACCTCGGCGGCGGCGCCTACGGCGCCACCAAGGGGCTGCCGACGCGGTTCCCCGGCCGCGTCATCAACACGCCGATCTCCGAGGGCGGCTTCGCCGGCCTGGGGTTCGGCGCGGCGCAACTCGGCATGCGCGTGGTGGTGGAGATCATGTTCGCCGACTTCGCCCTGGTGGCGGCGGACCAGCTCTTCAACCAGATCAGCAAGGGCCGCCACATGTACGGCAACACCACCGAGGTGCCGCTGGTGGTGCGCACCCGCATCGGCACCGGCCTCGGCTACGGCGCGCAGCATTCCATGGATCCGGTGGGACTCTACGGGCTGTTCCCCGGCTTCCGCATCATCGCCCCGGCCACCTCGTACGACTACATCGGGCTGTTCAACAGCGCCATGCAGTCACTCGATCCGGTGGTGATACTGGAGCATCACGCCCTGTACACCCAATCGTTCCCGGTACCGGAAGGGGACCTGGACTACTTCCTGCCGCTCGGCCAGGCGGAGGTGGTGGCGCAGGGCGACGACCTCACCATCGTCACCTACGGCCACCTGGTGGGACGCTGCCTGGCATTGGCCGAGCGGATGCGGGCCGAGGGTGCCGGCGCCGACGTGATCGACCTGAAGACCCTCGACCACGTCGACCTGGACTACGCCACCATCGGCGCCTCGCTGGCCAAGACCGGCGCCGTGCTGATCGTGGAGGAGGCGGCGCGCAGCCACGGCATCGCGGCGACGGTCGCGGAGCAGGTGCAGAGCCGCTTCTTCGATGACCTGGACGCCCCGGTGGCGGTGCTCACCTCGCTGGACATTTCCCCGCCGGTGTCGCGCGCGCTGGAGCTTGCGACCCTGGTCAGCGACGACCAGATCGCCGCCGCGGCGGTGGCGGTGGCGCAGCGCACGTGGCAGTAGGGGCGCCGCCGGTAGCGCCGCAGTCCGGCATCGACCGGATCCTGGAGGGGGTGCCGCTGCCCGCGGTGGTGCCGGTGCGGCAGGAGTTCCCGGACTCGCCGATTGCCGATCTGGAGGCGGCGCTGGAGGCGGCACTGGCCGCCGACGGTCTGGCCGGGATGGTGCGGCCGGGCCAGCGGGTGGCGTTGGCAGTGGGCAGCCGCGGCCTCGCCAACCTGCCTGAACTGGTACGGCTGCTGGTGCAGGCGTTGCGCCGCCTGCAGGCGGATCCGTTCGTGGTGCCGGCGATGGGCAGCCACGGCGGGGCCACCGCCGCCGGCCAGACCCAGCTCCTGGCCAAGATGGGGGTCACCGAGGACGCCGTCGGGGCGCCGATCCGCTCCTCCATGGAAGTGGTGGCGCTGGGCGAGGCAGCCCCGGGCCTCACCGCCTACAGCGACCGGTTGGCGGCGGCGGCGGACGCCACGCTGATCCTGGGTAGGGTGAAGCCCCACAGCTCGTTCCGCGGCCGCTACGAGAGCGGCCTGATCAAGATGCTGGCGATCGGGCTGGGCAAGCAGAAGGGAGCGGAGAGCTGCCACACCCGCGGCTTCGGGCAGCTCGCCGAACGCATCGCCGCGGCCGGTCGGTCGGTGCTAGCGCGCGGCAACGTGGTAGGCGGCCTGGCGGTGGTGGAGAACGCGCGCCACCAGACCCACCACCTGGAGCTGGTGCCGGCGGCGGCCATCCCCGAACGCGAGCCGGCGCTGCTGGAGTTGGCCTGGCAGCTCTACCCGAAGCTGCCGTTCGACGAGCTGGACGTGCTGGTGATCGGCCGCATCGGCAAGGACATCAGCGGCACCGGCCTCGACTGCAACGTGGTGGGGCGCTACACCACGCCCTTCGCCAGCGGCGGCCCCGCCATCACCCGTCTGGTGGCGCTGGACACCACGCCGCTGACCGGCGGCAACGTCAACGGCATCGGCGTGGTCGACGTCACCACCCAACGCGTGTTCGACAAGCTCAGCTTCGCCGAGACCTATCCCAACGCGCTCACCTCGACCGCCACCACGGCGGTGAAAATCCCCATGGTGATGGCCGACGACCGCCGCGCCATCCAGGCCGCCATCCGCACCAGCACCATCTCCGACCCCGCCGCGGTGCGCCTGGCCTGGATCCGCGACACCCTGTCGCTGGACCAGCTTCAGGTATCCGCCAACATGGCCGCCGAAGTGGCCGCCCGCCCCGAAGCCCGGGTCACCGGCCCGCCACGGCCGCTGCCCTTCACCGCCGACGCCCGCCTGGACCTGTAACAGCCGCGGCTCGGCCGAGTTGCTCGGCGGCGGTCCCCGTCGTCTCCTGGTTACTACCCCGGTAAGCATCCCGCCCATACTCCTGCTTGTGCAGCATCCATCGATTCGCAGATATTTCTTGCATGAGTTCAGGTGCAAGATTTGCGTCTCGACAGTCGACGCCGTTGATCGGCACACGGATCAAGGCGCTACGAGAAGAGCACCATCTGTCGCAGGAAGACCTTGCCCGCCTGCTCGGCTTCAAGGATCGGCAGACCGTCTCGGCCATAGAGACAGGGGCTCGGAAGGTGACGGCGGAGGAGTTGGTGCTCGCGGTTGAGGTGCTGGACGCATCCCTGGAGTACTTCACCGATCCTTTCTTGCTGGTCGGCGAAGGCCGTTTCTGCTGGCGGCATACCGGCGTCGAGACCCAGCAGCTTGCGACCTACGAGCGCCACGCGGGCCGCTGGATCGCCGCTTTTCGGACCCTGGCACCGGCGGTCGGACGCAGCACACCGCTCATGCGCCCGGCACTTGGGCTCACGCGGAGGTCCGCATTCGAGGACGCCATACAGGCCGGTGAGCGGTTCGCGGCCGAGTTCGCCCTTGGCGATGTCCCCGCAGACCGCTTGAGCGAGGTCGTGGAACGGGAATTCGGCATCCTTGTTCTCACGGTCGAAGCGCAGCGAGGCATCTCGGGTGCGGCCTGCCGTCTTCCGGAACTGGATGCCGTCCTGATCGCGCGCCACGAAGTCCCGGGGCGCCGTCACTTCGATCTCGCTCATGAGCTGTTTCACATCCTTACGTGGGAGGCGATGCCCCCGGCGCATTACGAGAAGGTAAGGGACACGGGTGGAGATCGGGTGGAGCAACTGGCCAACAACTTCTCCGCGGCGGTGCTCATGCCGGCAGCCACACTGGCGCGCTTCGGCAGTTGGTCGAATCTGTCCGAAGATGAACTGGTCCGACGGCTGAACAGCGTAGCGGACGAGTTGCAGGTGACTGCTTCTGCGCTGAAGTGGCGGCTGGTCGCGCTCGGCGGATTGTCTCGGCCAAAGGCGCAGTCGGTCCCCGACGCGGCGCTCCGCAACAACGGCCATGCCCTACCCAAAAGCGTGCCCCCGCGACGGTTCTCAAAACCGTTCCTGGAAGTGATGGCTCTCTCCCTGAACGGAGGACACGTCTCCGTTCGCCGCATGGCCAACCTGCTGGACCTCGCGGTCGACGATCTCGCGCAGGTGTTCGCCTCACACGGGATCGAACAGGCGGTTGCGCTGTAGGCCTATGGCGCGCAACCGTGGACCGGTACTGGTCGACACCAACGTCATCATCGAGTCGCATCGGGTAAACTCGTGGCGTGCGCTCACCGGGGGCTACCGCGCGGAGACCGTTGAGGAATGCGTGGCTGAGACGCAGGCCGGAGCGTCGCGGCGGCGCCCGGCGCAGCGGATCGACGAAACCGCACTGCGCGACTCGCTCAGCGCGCTTCACTCCGTCAGCAATGTGCAACGCGCGGAACTGACTTTGCGTAAGCAGGACATCGCGTTGGACATCGGTGAAGAGTCGCTCTGGGCTCACGCTCTAAGTCGGGACGACCCCTGGGTTTTGTGCGGACCGGACCGCGCGAGTCTCCGTTGCGGCATTCGTCTCGGGCTCCGCGAGCGAATTGTGTCACTAGAACGACTGATTACAGACGCCGGACACCGTCCGCGAGTACCCTTGCGATCCGCCTACACTCGACAGTGGCTTCAAACGGCGCTTGTTGAGCTGGTCCTTGCCGAGGGCCTTAACTGACGGCCACATTCGAATTGCGGACGATTTACGATCTGGTTCACGAATGAAGCTGGGCTTGCTTGACTTCCCCTCCGCACTAATTGCCGCGCTCCGCGACCACAAATTGGTCGTGTTTGCCGGAGCCGGCGTCTCGATGGGGGAACCGGCTTGTCTTCCGGACTTCAAGACGCTTGCCAAGCAGATCGCTCAAGGTACGGGAGAGAGCCCGGGAAAGGACGAGCCTGAAGACCGATTCCTGGGTCGTCTCAAGACTGACAAGCGGGTTCAGGTGCACGAGTTGGCAGCCCAACAACTCAAGGCACGCTGTCCGCGCGCGACCGAGCTACATCGGGATCTGCTGCGGCTCTTTCCGAGCCCCACACGTACGCGCATCGTCACGACCAATTTCGATCTTCTGTTCGAACAGGCCGCAGAGGACGGTACTGCCGACTCGAAGCTGGAGGTCTTCATGGCTCCGGCGCTACCGCTCGGGCGAGAGTTCGATGGCATCGTCCATGTACACGGCGCCCTCGATAGGCCGGAGACCATGGTACTGACTGACGCGGACTTCGGTCGAGCATATCTGACCGAGGGATGGGCGCGGCGGTTTCTGCTCGACCTGTTCCTGTCGTTCACGGTCCTGTTCGTGGGCTATAGCCATGACGACATCGTGATGCACTATCTGGCACGGGCATTACCCGCCGGCGACGCCCAGCGCTTCGTACTGACGGACGAAACTGATGACGGACGATGGACGCGTCTCGGAATCACTTCGATACCGTTTCCGAAGTCGGATTATGGCACTCTGTACGCGGGAATTCGGGAGCTGGCGAAGTACAGGTCGCGTGGGCTCCTCGACTGGCAGCATGAGATCAGGGAGATAGCCAAGAGCGCCCCTCCAACCGGCGACTACGACGTAGCCACGCTCGACGAGGCATTTACGGATCCGGCTCGGACCCGGTTCTTTACCGCCAGCGCCAAGGATCCTGCTTGGATCGGTTGGCTCGACCGGCATGAGCATCTGCTCAACCTGTTCCGACGACGGGCCCAGCTCGCCGAGCCGGAGCGCGAACTGGCGAAGTGACTGGCTAAACACTTCGCCTGCAACCATCCCGACGAGGTGTGGCGGGTCATCGGCCGGCACGGCATGCACGTCCACCCGGTGTTCTGGCAAGAGTTGGCGTACGCCGTGGGACTCCCCGGCTCGAACATTTCGGACCAGGAGACTCTGTCGCGCTGGGTATCCGTGGTGCTGGCCACAGCCCCGTCTCCAGCCCCCGACAGTGTCCTGCAGTATCTGGCCGAACGCTGTGGCGAACGCGAGGCCATCGACAGTCTCATCGCTATATTCGAGCACGTAACGACAGCCACACTACGGTTCAGTCTATTTTCC
>JAKZWC010000162.1:0-26966 GCA_047515735.1 Spirochaetales bacterium
GGCCGGCTGGAGGCGGAGCGGCGCCTCGCGTTGCCGCCGGCGGACGACGGTGGCGGTTACTGACGCCTCCGGGGCGGCGCCGGAGAGTGCGCCGCACGTCCGGCGCGCCCCATGCGCAAGCCCGCCCCGGACCCGTCGGTCTCCCGGCGGGTGGCGGTGCGCCTGGCTGCTGGTCGTGGGACTGCTGCCCTGGGGCACTCCGGCAGCAGCGCAGGTGGCTGCCCGCGCCTGGGTGGAGGTGGAGCCGGCGCGCCCCACGGCGGGCGCCGAGTTCCGCCTCGACGTCCACGTCAGCGGCATGCTCCTGGGCTCGCTGCGGGTTACCGAGCCGGCGCCACCGGCGAACCTGGAATTCGTAAGTGGCCCGCGGTTGTTGCCGCACGATCCGGCGGCGTCGCCGGCGCCGGTCGCGCAGGGCGCCGCCGCGGTCGGCATGGAGGCGGGCACTGGCGCTGCCGCGAGTGCGGCTGCGGCCGGCGCCGAGCGGCGACCACCGGTTATGCAGCAGCGTGTAGTCTCCTACACCCTGCGGGCGCGGCGCCCCGGACGCTATCAGCTGGACGGATTTCTGATCGGCCTGGCCGGTAGAGTTGTCTCCACCCGCGAGACGCCGATTCAGGTGCTCGAGCCGCCGCCCGAAGAGGCCGCCGCGCCCGCTGTCACCTGGGAGCTGTCGCGGCGCCAGGCGCTGGTGGGAGAAACCATCAGCCTGCACCTGGTGTTGGTGCGATGGGACGAGCTCGGGCTCCCGGAGCGCATCGAGGTGCAGCCGCCGCCGGCAAGCCGGTTCGAGCAGTATTCGGGAGCGGCGGCCATCGGTGAACAGATCGGCCCCGCGGGCCGTGGTTACCGCATTCCGCTGGCCACCTATCTGCTCACTCCGAGCCGCGCCGGCCGGGTCACCGTGGCGCCGGCCGAGGTGGCCCTGGCGACCGCCACCGGGACGGCAACGCTGAGGTCCGAGGCGGTTACGGTGGCGGTGCGCGAGGCACCGCCGGAGATCGCCTCCAGCGGCGCCATCGGTTCCCTGCGCGCGCACGCCCGGATCGACCAGCGGCCGCACCCGGAAGGGATCGAGGTGACCGTCGCGATCTCCGTGGAGGGCTCCGGCAACCACCGTTTCATCAAGCTGCCGGAACCCCGCGCCGACGGCATGACGCCGCTGGAGCACGTGGTACGGGACGAACTGGTGCCGCATGACTCCGGTTACACGGGGCAGGTTGTGGCTGTCCATCGCTACCTCGCGACCACTCCCGGACGCTATCGGGTCGAGGTGCCGGAATTCGTGTCCTACGACTCGAGTGCCGGCACGGTGCGACGTGACCCGGGGCTCACGCGGGTGATCGAGCTGGCAGCCCCGGTTGCCGCGGCGGGCGCTGCCGCACTGCCGCCGCTGGCGGTCGACCGCATGAGCCGAAAGCGTTGCGGGGCGCCCCGGCACGCGGCGCGGAGCTATCTGTTGTTGCTGCCGGGGCCCCTCATCGGCGGCTGCCTGGCCGTGGCTCGGAAGCGGCGCATGGCGGCTCTCGCCGCCGTCGCTGTTGCTGCCGTGGCGGCCGTCGCGGTCGCCCTGGTACCAGTAACCGGGGCCGCGCCGGCAGCGGCACTACGGGCGGCAGGGGAAGCTGAGCGGGCCTATTTGCGGCACGACTACGCCGCTGCCGAAGCCGGCTACCGGGCCGCGTGGGAACCGCTCGGCTGCCACCCCGCGCTGAGCTACAATCTGGCGCTTACGGCGCTGGGGCGGGGCGATGACGCGGGCGCCGTCGGCTGGCTGCGGGAGACGCTGCGCCGCGCGCCGCTGGACCGGCGCTACCGTGCGCTGCTGAAGCAGGTGGAGCGCCGCGCCGGCCTCCATACGCAACATCGCCCGCCGCCGTTCGCGCCGCCGGCGGTGCCGTTCCACGCATTGTTGCTGCTTGCCGGCTGCGTCGTTGCCGTCGCTGCGCACCATCCCGCCGGGAGGCATGCGCTACGGGGCCGGCACCGCCGGTTGGCCGCCCGGGCGCCGCGCGAGGAGGGTCGCGAGGCGCCGCGGACGAGTTCGTTGCCGAACCGTACCCAGCCGCTGTTGGCGCTGTTGACGGTTGCTGCGAGTCTGGCGGCGATGGTGCTGGGCACGGCAGTCGCCGTCCAGGCCCGCGATATCATCGTCGTCGGTGACACCGAGCTGCGCAGAATCCCACATCCCGACGCGGCGCCGTGGATTCCGCTGCCCGCCGGTACCACGCTTGAGGTGCGGGGCCAGCACCGAGAGCATCTCCTGGTGCGTACCGGCTACGGTCTCGATGCCTGGGTCAGCCGCGAGGCGGTGCAGGATGCGGGGGCACGTCCTAACGTTCGCGATAGATGATACGGCCGCGATTCAGATCGTACGGTGACAGGGCAACGCGAACACGGTCGCCGGGAACGATACGAATGTAGTGGCGCCGCATCTTCCCGGACAGGTGTGCCAACACCCGGTGACCGTTCTGCAACTCGACGCGAAACATTGTGTTGGGTAGCGACTCTCTGACCGTTCCTTCGATCTCGATCGCCTCTTCTTTTGCCAAGAACAATCCTTTCAACGGGGGATAGTACCGTGGTAGTACATGCTTTGTGGCTGATGTTGTCAACCAAACGCCCGGCGCCGATCCGGAGCCGTACGCATGTTCTTGACAAGGCGTAGCAATTCACCCATACAGGCGCATCCGCGCGGGCGCCGCTCTTCGGTTCCGTGCGGCCGATTGGCTATCTGGAGTCAGGCACCGTGAATAAGCAGTTCAGCGAGTTGATGCGGCAGCGATTGAGCGCCCTGAAACAGGAGATCCTCGCCCATCTTGCGCAGGAAGACGCGGAATTCCGCGAGCTGTGGGAGGATATGGACCCCAAGGATCTGGCGGACGTCGCGGCCGAGGACATCGACCGCAAGACCCTGGAGACGCTTGGCGTGCAGGAGATGCGGCGGCTGAACCTGATCGAGTCGGCGCTGGCACGTATCCCCAACGGTCACTACGGGATGTGCATGATGTGCGGCTCACGCATTCCCAGAGAGCGGCTGGAGGCGATCCCCTACGCGTTGCTGTGTATCGCCTGCCAGTCGTCGGAGGAACGCCGCAACCGTTAGGGCCGGCGGATGGACAGCTACCCCTGGGTCGGCGGACGCGCGGCCTCTTTCGACAGGACAGCGCGCACGGCCTTCAGGTAAGGACGGCTCACCGGAACCTCGCGATCGTCGGTGAGGCGCAGCAGCATGCGCCCTTCGCGTCGCACCAGGCGGTTCATATGGTCGTATGAGGCCCAGTAGGAGCGGTGAACCTGCATCCCCAGGCCACCGAGTGCATCGACCGCGTCCGCAAGGCGCATGAGAATCACGTCCGAACCGGCCCTGGTGATCACCTCCACATAGTGACCGGAAACCTTGAGATAGACGATGTCTCGGCCTACCTCTGCGGACAAGCGCCTGAAGAACTGCGATTGGCGATTGGAAACGCCCGGTTGCCTGAAGCCCGGCGCCACCTCGCCCGTAGCTGCTTCCGGTTCGCGGTCCGTGATTGGCGGCCGCTCCGGAGGAACCACCGCCGGGCTCTCCTTTGCGTGATCGGACGTACGGCCTGCCGGGGGCCCCGCCGGGCGGCTCGGGAGGTCGTCCTCATCCGCAATCTCTGCCGTGGCAGTCGAGGGCGGCTGACGAATGTCGTTCGCGGCAGTGGGTGACTGGCGGGTGCGCGCGTCGGTGGTGGCGCCGGCAACCGGATCGGGACTCTCGTTGGCTGGCGGGGTGCCGTCTTCCGAAGTACGTGGAATCATCCGTCTGAGGCGCAGGCGCAGCACGTAGTAGCCGAGAGCCGTTGCACTCCACAGATCCAATGCGCACACCAGGTAGAGGGATGACAGACGGTTGCCGGGTGGTTCGCCCGCGCGGAACAGCCCATACGCGGTGTAAGCGATGGCAGCGCAGGGGGCGGCCACAACCAGCGATGTTACGGTAAGTGCAAGCGCAATCTGGCGTGGCCGGAGGTTGCGGGTGAGGTAGAGGGTCAACACGGCCGCGGCATAGCAGATGGGGACTTGCATGGCACCGCACATGCCGAAGTAGGCCAGGCGTTGGATCGGGGCGAGCGAGTCTCTCGTGTCCAGGGGTCCCAGCAACGTGAACAATGCCAAGAGGACGCAGAAGATAGCGATCACCAGCCGCACCATGCCCGGCGCGACCGACTCTCGATACGCCAGTTTCATGTCGAGTTCGCTTGCAAATGACAAATCTTTACCAGGCATTTGTGCCATTCGGGAAGCGACTAAAGAAAAAACTGAGTTACACGGGAAACTGATACGTCGTCCAGGAAAGCGCCTTGCGATCCGGGAACAATATAGGTCATTCGTGCCCTCCTTATTCGTCCAGCCAGTACTATTATTGTACTTTGGAACAATCAGTCAAGTAGCCCACGGACACGTATGACAGTCATTCTCACGATTTCACGACACACGTTGCATGAGTGGTGCTTGATGGGGACACATGCCCTCACGCAAGTGCGTTTTTACGCTCTTCTTAGCCGGTGGTTTGCCACACCCGGGAACGTCCCGAAAGAGGGTCGAGAAGGATGGAGTTAGCGATGTCCGACCGCGCCTTCAGCGAGCGGCACCATCGCGGCAGCCTGATGAAACGGTTGCAAGGAGAGGAGCTCGTCCACGATACTGCCGGTGCCACCTATCAGCGCGGGCGGCGCCGGAGCTGGTCCTCCGGTGCGTTCGACTGCGGCTCGCAGGCGGCCGGGCAGCGGCCGTAACGCCAGACGTCGCCGCGACTTCTCGGTTGCCGGACGGCAGCCCCATGGTGTCTGCTCACCGGACGGGCCGGCCTACCCCTGCCGAGCTCCTGTCGTGTCTCCCTCGGACGTCAGAATCGCGTGTACGGTTCCCGCAGGATGTCCAGGAACGGGTCCGACTCGGTGGCGACTCACGAAGACGCACCGTCGGCACGCGAATAGCCACCACTTCCTGCATGACAACGGCACGATCGTTCGGGTAGGGATGGCGCGGCAAGAGGACCGCTCATGGCTGTGCAAATTCAGCTTGTAGCTGGAGAAGTAGTTTGCGCGAGCGACGGCAGGGATTATAGGCACAATGTCCAGTATAAGCTCGCCGATCACGGCTGCGTACTCCCTGCCAGTGGCGCGATGGTGGAGACCGCCAAGGAGCCCAGATTCGCGAGCCGATTTACCGCCATGCTCGTCGGGCCGGAGCATCACACACTCAGTTCACATTGTGAATGTCGAAAGTGAAGCCACGGAAACCGGGCCGTGCGCGGGCGCGAACCGTTTGCGCGCTGCGCTGACCTGCGCCGATTCCGGGGTCAAGCCGCGTTGTCGGATGGACGCAATCTCTCCGAAATCCAGGTCCTTCTCGTTGCGTGTCCGGCTGCTGCTACGCGCGCCGGCGGGCGGTGGCGTAGTGGATGCTCTTGCGGAGCGCAGTGAGGCGGGGGCCGTAACGCGACAGCTCCGCGGCCGCGTAGGCCGGTACCCGCTGCGGGTCGCGATCCAGCTCCAGATCCGGCTGCAACAGCAGCAGGACGACGACCTGCAGGTAATAGTCGAAGAAATCGGTCGCCAGATAGAGACAGCCGCCCGGCCGCAGCAGGCGCACCAGGTCCTCTATGACCCCCTTGCGCAGCAGCCTGCGCCGCCGGTGGCGCAGCTTCGACCATGGGTCCGGAAAATAGACGTGCACGGCGCTCAGCGAGGACGGAGCCAGCCGCGCCAGCACTTCCTGGGCACGGGCGCGAACGATGACTCCGTTTCCGGTCCCGGCGCGGCCAAGCTTGCGCGCCGCCTTGCGACAGCGTTCCAGCTTGATCTCGGTGCCGATCACGAGGGTGTCGCGGTGCGCTGCGCTGTAGGCGGCCAGGAAGGTGCCGCTGCCGCTGCCGATTTCCAACTCCACCCGCGGCGCCAGCGGCAGCAGGGACAGCAGGCGCGGCAGATCGGCTGCCGACCATACCTCCGCGGAGGCGGCGCCCGGCGTCCATGCCGCCTCGCGGCGGACACCCGCCGAATCGGGGCAGGTCATCCCAGCAACGGCCCCTCGGCCCGTGCGCGGCGCCGGACCGCCGGACGCAGATCGAGGGTCAGCTCTTGCTGCGGGCGAAGTCCACCGTGATCCGGCGGCCTTTGAAGCTGGTGCCGGAGAGTGCGGCGATGGCTTCCTCCGCCACGGCTTCCGGCACCTCGATGAACGAGTAGCTGTCGAGAATCCTGATGGCGCCGAACTGAGATCGCTCGACCGCCACCGAGGAACTGATCAGGGAGGTAAGATCCTCGGGCCGCACCCGGCGGTTGCGCCCCACGCTCACGAACAGACGGCTCAGTCCGTTGGAGGCGGGCTCAGCTTCCCGGCGGCCCGGCGGCGCCTCGGCGCGCCGTTCCTGAGTGGGCCGCGCCGGGGAGGTGCTCTCGCGTGCCACGAGGAGCTTGACCATGTACGCGATCAGGTAGCCGCGTAAGTTGAATGGGACGTGCTTCTTGAACAGTGTGCGGTATTCCTTCAGTTCTTCGGGATCCTCATTCTCGCGTACCGCGTGCACCATGCGCTCCAGGGCGGAGCCGATATCCTCAGACGGAGTTTCAGTGACTTTCAACATGCGTTCCCGGCCAGGAGTATAGCACGCTGCGGGCGTTCGCGGTATGCTCTGCGTCCGAACAGCGGGAGGCAGCATGAAGGTCTACTACGAAGATGATATCGACCGCCAGTGGATCGCCGGCAGGAAGGTTGCGGTGATCGGCTACGGCAGCCAGGGGTTCGCTCACGCGAACAATCTGCGTGACTCGGGCGTGGAGGTGGCCGTCGGCCTGCGCCCGGACAGCGCCAGTGCCGCCAAGGTACGGGAAACCGGGATTCCAGTGCTGGAGACCGCCGCGGCGGCAGCCTGGGCCGACGCCGTCATGGTGCTGGTGCCGGACCATCTCCAGGCAGAGATCTACGAGCGCGATCTCAAGCCGGGGCTGACGGCCGGCAACAGCCTGATGTTCGCCCACGGCTTCAACATCCACTTCGGATTGATCGAGCCGGGTGCGGAAGTCGACGTTACCATGGTCGCTCCCAAGGGACCCGGCCATACCGTGCGCCGCCAGTACGAACTGGGCTATGGCGTGCCGTGTCTGGTGGCGGTGGCCAACGACGCCTCCGGTAACGGCAAGAACCTCGCTCTCGCCTACGCCGCCGCCATCGGCGGCGCTCGCGCCGGCGTGATCGAGACCAATTTCCGGGAGGAGACCGAGACCGACCTGTTCGGCGAGCAGTCAGTGCTGTGCGGCGGCCTGACCCACCTGATGCAGGCAGGGTACGAAACCCTCGTGGAGGCAGGCTACGCACCGGAGCTGGCCTACTTCGAGACCATCCACGAGGTGAAGCTGATCGTCGACCTGATTTACGAGGGCGGCATGTCGCTGATGCGCTACTCCGTATCCGACACCGCGGAGTTCGGCGACTACGTCTCCGGCGAGCGTCTCATCGACGCGCGCATCAAGGGGGAGATGAAGAAGATCCTGGCGGAGATCCAGGACGGCAGCTTTGCGCGCCGCTGGATGGACGAGAACCGTGCCGGCCAGGGCGGCTTCCTCAAGATGCGGTCGCAGCATGCCGGCCACCAGCTCGAGGAGATCGGCGCCGAACTGCGCGCCATGATGCCGTGGATCGCCAAGGAGCGTCTGGTCGACAAGTCCAAGAACTGACCGAATCCGAGGACCGGTCACCGCAACGCCCAGCGTGCTCGAGGGCGTTGCGCCGCGCGCTCAGAAGCGATAGACGCGCGGTACGCGGGCGGCCACCCGGCTGGTAATCTCGTACGGGATGGTGGCGGCCGCCGCGGCCAGTTCAGCGGCGTCGGGGCCGCCCGGATCGGGTCCGAACAGCACCGCCTTGTCGTAGCGGGCGATGTCGGTACGTGGTCCCAGGTCCACCAGGCACTGATCCATGCAGATCCTTCCCACTACCGGGTAACGGCGCCCGCCGATCAGCACCTCGCTGCGTCCTGAGAGGATCCGCGGATAGCCGTCCGCGTAGCCCACCGGCAGGGTGGCGATCAGCGTGGCGACGGAGGTACGGTAGGTCAGTCCGTAGGACAGGCCGGTGCCGGCGGGGACCCGCTTCAGGTACACGACGCGGGTGGCCAATTCCATTACCGGACGTACGGGAACGGTGCGTGGCTGGGGTTCGCCGGGGTAGTAGCCGTAGGCGATGATCCCGGGCCGTACCAGGTCCAGGTGCGCCGCCGGCAGACCGACGACAGCCCCCGAATTGGCGGCATGTCGCACCAGTCGGCGGTGGTCGGGAATTGCCGCGACGGCCCGATTGAAGGCCGCGAGCTGAGCCCGAGAGAACTCCTGGTCCGCCTGATCGGCGAGCGCAAAGTGGGTGCACACCCCGGTCAGCCGCAGCGCCGGGTGCCGGCGCAACTCCCGTGCCAACTCCGGCGCGGCGTCCGGCGTACAGCCAATGCGCCCCATGCCGGTGTCGATCTTCAGGTGTACCGCCACGGTGCGCCCGGCGCTGGCCGCGGCGCGCGCCAGATCGCGGCCCAGGGCGGCATCCGCGCACAGTGCCGTGAGCCGGGCGCGGACGATCTCCGCGGCTTCCTCCGGCAGGGGCAGACTGTACAGCAGGATCGGAGCGGTAATGCCCGCGTCGCGCAACTCGACCCCCTCCGCCACGGTGGCCACGCCGAAGGCGCTCACGCCGGCCTGCAGCGCGGCCCGCGCCACGGGCACCGCTCCGTGGCCGTAGGCGGCGGCCTTGATCGCCAGACAGATACGCGCCGGCCCGGCCAGGATGCGCTGCACGACCCGCAGGTTGGTGCGCAGTTGCGCCAGATCGATGGTGGCACGGGTCGCCCGCATGGCGCTCCCTTACCCCGCTCGGCGACGGCGCGGGGCCCGTCGCCCGGGCAGCGGTCCGGCATTCAGCGCCGCGGGCAGTTGCGGCAACTCGGTGAGCACCAGCTCCGGCTGCAGCGCGGCGCACGCGGGATCATGGCGGCGCAGGCGCAGCGAGCGCGCGTCGCCGGCGAACAGGGCGCCACGCAGGCCCGCCTGTCGTGCCGCCAGGATGTCGTTGCGTACGTCGTTGCCGACCATCAGGAGCTGCTCCGGCCGGTGACCGCGGTGGCGTGCCATGCGCTCGGCAGCGTGCGTGAACAGCCGGGCCGAGGGCTTTGCCTCTCCCTGCACGAACGACCATACCACCAGCTTCGGGTCGAAGGTGACCTGCGGCAGCAGTGCGGCCAGGACGAGGGGCGTGAAGAACTGGGCATTGGAGACAATTCCCACCGCCCCGTGCGCCTGCAGCGCGGCGACGACCCGGGCTGCGCCGTGCATCGGCCACACCGGGTTGCTCCGGCACTCGTAACTGACGGCCGCACGCTCCGCGGCGGCGCCGCCGGAGGCGGGCAGCAGGCGGCGCCAGATGACTCGCAGATCCACCTCGGGATACGCCACTCCGTTGCGGCTGGCCGTCGCGTGGGCGGCACCAATGGCGGCCTCCAGGTGGTGCACCAGCGCCTCCGGCGGCGGCGTCCGCGGGTCGACCGCCAGGCCCGCGTCGCCCAGGGCGGCGCCCATTGCGGCCCGTTTCGCAGCGGCGGTGCCGCCGCTGCCGATCTCGCCGGCCGCGGAGATGAGCAGCGTGCCGTAGAGGTCGAACAGGACACCGCGAATGCCTGCGAGAGGACCGAGGCGTGGCGCGCCGCCATCCTCGGGGGGCACCGGTTGCGGTGCCAGCGGTCGTGCCAGACGCCGAATGAGAGCAATCAGGCCGGCGTGTTCAGTAGAGTGGCGCCCGGCAGCGGTGCGCGGCAAAGAGGTGCCCATGCAGCAACGTCGATGGTAGCACGCCGTTCTCGCGGCGGGGAAACGCGGATTCCGGCGGCCCTCGAACGGGCACAGGGTCCGGGGATGGCTCGCAAGGCGCCTGAGGGCGTACCCGTCGGGGAGTGCGGTCGTGCTACCATGCTGCGCCGAAAATGGCGAAGCGCAGGAACCGCAGCAGCGGGCGTGCCCCGGCCCGCCAGTCCCCGGCGCGCGCGCGGACCGCTACGCGGCCTCCCCGGTCGCGTCGGCCGGGCGCAACGGCACCACCACGAGCGCCGGCGATGGGCGTGCTGCTCGACGGCCTGGTCCGCCCGCGGGTGGTACAGGAGGAGCGATGGAGGCTGCTCCCGCTGGTGCTCGCACTGGCGTTCGTGGTACGCGCGGCGGTGGCGCTGACAGGCGACTTCGTCCTGCATCCCGACGAAATCATGCAGTACCTGGAGCCGGCTCATCGGCTGGCATTCGGCAACGGGGTGGTGTACTGGGAGTACTTCTACGGCGCGCGGTCGTGGTTGGTGCCTGGTCTCGTGGCCGGGGTGCTGAAGCTGTTCGACGCCGTCGGTCTGGGTGAGCCCCGGTGGTATGTCGACGGCGTAAAGCTGGTGTTCTGTGCGCTGTCGCTGGCGATTCCGGCGGGCATGTACGGCTTTGCCCGCCGCCACTTCAGCGAGGCCGCGGCGCGCGTGGCGCTGCTGGCGGGGGCGCTGTGGTACGAACTGGTAGGGTTCGCGCACAAGCCGCTGACCGAGTTCGTGGCTACCGCGCCGCTGATGGGGTTGCTGGTGCTGTGCGCGCGGCCGGCGGTCGACCGTCCGTGGGTGGTGTGCCGCGCGGCCCTCTTCGCGGTCCTGGCGGCAGCGATCCGGCTGCAGTACGCGCCGGTTGCCCTGGTGCTGCTGGGTGTCGTATTTCTGCGCACCCGGCTGAAGCTGCTGCTCACCATGGCGGCGCTGGCGGCGTTCTGCGTCGTCGGCATGTTCGATGCCCTTACCTGGGACGGAGGGCTGTTCCATTCTTACCTCACCAACCTGCGCTTCAACCTGATCCTGGGTGAAATGCGCACGGCCGAGAGTCCCTGGTACCAGTTTCTGTGGTGGCTTACGCTCTCCGCCGGCGGGCTGAGCGCATTGTGTCTCGCCGGTTCGTTGCGTTTCCCGCGGCGCTACGGGCTGCTGCTGGCGCTGATCGTCCTGGTGCTGCTGGCCCACTCGCTGCAGGCACACAAGGAATACCGCTTCGTGTTCGCCGTAATCCCGCTGTGGCTGCTGCTCGGCGCCGACCTCGTGGTGCGCGGCGCCGGGTGGGTCGCCAGGCGGCTGCCGGCACGACTGGCGCTGGCGCGCGGAACCAGCGCGCTGGCAGCGGTCCTGTTCGCGACGGTGTCGCTGGCCGGCGTGCTGAATGGGCTGCCATTTCAGGAGCGGGTGTACCAGGCGTGGTCGCGGGAGACCGGCATCACCGGCTTCGTGCGCAACCAGGATCCGATCTTCGCCGTCTACCGCTACCTGGCCGGGGCTCCCGAGGTCGGCGCGGTATGGCAGGTCGACCGCCCCTACTTCAGCCTGCCCGGCTACTATTACCTGCACCGCGCCATACCGTTCTACGACGCCTTCACCGGTGGTGGCATCAACCGCGACCTGGCGCTGCTTTCCTCCGCGGCGAGCCACCTGGTGTCGGCGGACCGGGAGCTGACGGTGCCCGGCTACTCCCTGGAGCGGGAGTTCGACGGCGTGCGCATCCTGCGCCGCGATGCGCCCGCGCCCGCGGTGCGCCAATGGCGTGAGCACGCTCCGGTGATTGTGGACGACCTGGTGGAACGAATCATGGCGCAGGTCGACGCCGAGCCCCCCGTGCCACCGGCAAACGCGGGTATCCGCTTCGCCGAGCGCCGGTAGCGGGCAACGCGGGACGGGTATAATCCGGTGTCGTGAGCGGTACTAACCTGCATCAAGGGCTGATCGTGCATGCGGACGGGCGCTTCGTCGCCGACCTGGAGCTGGGCGGGACGGTGGTGCGCGAGCTGCGCTTGCCGCGGCCGGCCGCGGCCGTCGGCGCCGGGTGGCGCGATCCCACCGGCAAGATCGTGCTTCCCGGGCCGGTGGTGCTGCACCGCAGCGTGGCCGAAGGTGGGCGGGAAGCGGCCGCGGCGCCCCACGGGCCGCCCGCCACCACCGTCGCCAGCGTGCTGCGCGGCGGCGTCACCACGGCGGCAGCGCCGGGACCGGCGCCGGCGGCGGCGGATGCCGTGCCGGTCCCGTTGCTGGCGGACATCGAGCGGGAGCTCGATGCGTTACCGCAAGCGGTATTCGGCAGCGGGTGCGCGGCGTTCGCCGTGGATGACAGCGCGTTGGAAGGAAGCAGCGCCGGCCAGTCCGAAGTCCTGGTCCGCGTACTCGGTCACTGCGGCGCGACCCTGGTCGTGCTCAGCGACAGGAGGCGCACCATGGAGGCGGGACTCGGCGGGTTGCCGGCGCCGCTGGACGGGTGTCGGGTGCTGCTGGCACCGGCCGGGGCGAGCGGCATGCGGCGCGCGGTAGCGACTGCGCGTAGCAGCGGAGGACCGGGCAGCGGTGTCGCCGTGGCGGTGCCGGCCGACCTGCTGTTGGGGACAGGGCAGGCGGCTGCCGAGTGGTGGCTGGAAGTACGTGCGGGGGTTGTCGCCGCGGTGAGTGTCGGCGCCGGGGCCGGAACGCAACTCGCGGCGCGCCTGTGGTGGGCGGGGGTCGCCGCTGGCCGGGTGACCCTGGAAGAGCTGGCGGCACTGCTCTGCCGACAGCCGGCGTGGCTGTTCGGACTGCCCGCCAAGGGCCGCCTCTATCCCGGCTGCGATGCCGACCTGATGGTGCTGGATCCCGAGGCCGAAGTGAGCGGCGGCGGCCTGGAGAGCGCATCCGGCAGCCGTCCGGAGCGCCCGCGCGGTGCGGTTGCCCTCGTGCTGCGCGGCGGGGAGGATACCGCTGCCCGGCCGGGTCGCTGGATCGGCGCCACGCCGGTGCGGGAACCGATGTGAGCTGCTGCTCCGTGAGCTACTGTTCCGGACGCATGCGGCGCTTGAGGGACTCCAGCTCGGTGGCGGCACGCTGCTCGGCAGAGAGCCGGTCGAGGTCCGCCTGCAGCCCGTCATGTTCCCCGACCATCTCCTGGAGCTGGGCCAGGAGCTGCTCGGTATCCACGGTCGTAGCAGCCGTGGCCCGGATCCGGCGAAGCTGGCGCTGCAGTACCTCGACCTGCGCGCTGAGCTCAGCCTCCTCGGCGGCGACCCGACCGAAATCGCCTTGCACGCGGCTCAACCGGTCCCGCGCCGCGTCACGCAGCCGGTCGTCACCTGCCGCCACCGCCCGCTGCACCCGTTCTTCCCACGTGCGGCGCTCGGCTTCCAGTTGCTGGCGCCGGTTGACGGTGAGACGCAAGGTGGTCAGGAACCCGTGAACGTAGTCCCGTGCGGCGGCTGGGTCGAGGCCGCTGAGGTCGGTATCATCCATGGCACCGCCATGATAGGAACGGGGCGCCGCTTTGGATAGCGCACGGTCGGCTGCTCATGAGCTGCTGCGAGTCGGGCTGGGCCGCCTGGGCCTGGAGGAGAACGGCGCGCTGGCGGGCGCACTGATCCGGTTCGCCGACCTGATCGACGCCGCCAACCCGGTCTATCGACTGGTCCACGCGGACCTTCGGCGGCTGGTTACCCATCACCTGCTGGACAGCCTGGCAGCGGTACCGGCGTTGCGGAGGGTCGCCCCGCGCGCCACCGTGCTCGACGTGGGTAGCGGTGCCGGCCTGCCCGGCGTTCCGCTGGCACTGGCACTGCCGGACTCGCGTGTCACCCTGCTGGAGCGCAGCGCTCGGCGGGTGGCATTTCTCCACCAGGTACGGCGCGAACTGGCGCTGCAGGAGTTGAGCATCGTCGGCCGGCCGCTGGCGGAGGCATCCCTGGCGCCGTTCGACGTGGTGATCTGGCGCGCCGTGGCGCCGCTGGCCCGGCTGCTGCCGGAACTGCGGCCGTTGCTGCACCGTTGCTCCACGGTGGCCGTGTACCAGGGCACTGCCGACACCGTCCGCCGTGAGCTGGCGGCGGGACGGGCGTTGGCCGGCGCCGCGCTGCAGGTGCAGGTCGTTCCCCTCAGCGTCCCCTGCCTGGAGGCGCAGCGCCACCTGATCCTGCTCCGTATCCCGGCCTGGACCGCTGCCGGAGAGCCACGGTGAACCTGAGCGTATGGCAGTCGGCGCTGCTGGGCGCGCTCCAGGGGGCGACCGAGTTCCTGCCGGTCTCCAGCTCGGGGCACCTCGTATTGCTGCGCCGGATACTGGGCGTGGGTGAAGTGCCGCTGCTGTTCGACGTGCTGCTGCATCTGTCGACCCTGGCCGCGGTGGGAGTGGTGTTCCGGCGCCGCCTCGTCGATCTGGTGAGCGCCGCCGCCGACTGGTTGCGACCGCCGGCGCGCCGCCACGCGGAACGCACTCCGGACCGGCGGCTCCTGCAGTTGCTGCTGCTGGCTACCGTGGCGACCGGCGGCGTGGGGATCGTGGTGCAACGGCTGGGCGTGCCGCGGGAGCCGCGCTTCGTGGCGCTCATGCTGCTGGCGACCGCTGCCGTCCTGGTCGCCGCCCGGGTACTGCGGGGCGCGGCGCTGCCGCGACCGCACTGGCAGCCGCGCTGGCCATGGGCGTTGCTGGTGGGAGTGGTGCAGGGCGTTGCGGTGCTGCCGGGCATCTCTCGCTCCGGAGCAACGATCGCGGCGGCGATGGTTGCCGGCGCGGACCGGGAGACGGCAGCCGAGTTCTCGTTCCTGGCCGCCGTACCGGCTATCGTCGGCGCGCTGGCGGTGTCGCTGCCGGAGGCTGCGGCGCTCGGCGCCGCGACCAGCTCGGCTGCCATCGCCGGTGGCCTGCTGGCCTCCTTCGCCGTCGGCTGGCTTGCCCTTACCCTCATGCTGCGCATCGTACGCCGCGGCCGGCTGCACCTGTTCGCCCTGTACCTGTTCCCGGTCGGCCTGCTCGGCCTGATCCTCCTGCCTCCCGCCTGACCGGGTCGCGCTCGGTGCAGCGCTGCCTCGGCGTACCCGAGACTTCTCGTTGGCTCGCTACGGTAGCGGGGGAGGTCTGGCGCCCGAGGAGGTGCGCGGTACTGCGTCCCTGGGGCTGCCGTGCCGATACTCTGGTATATGGTCACCAGCCCCAGCAGGGCGTCCGGCATGCCGGGGTCGGCGCCGGATCGATGAGAATATCGTGGCGGCCGCAACGCTGGGGCCTTCCCGGCAGCGGCCTGCAGCAGTGGTGCGCCGTGGCACTGGCGGCTACCGGCACGTTCGCCCTTGCCTCGTTGATCCCGTTTATGGCGGCCGGTCGTCCCACCACCGCACCGTTCCCGCTGAACGTGATGTACGCACCGGCGTGGTTTCTGTTCGACTCGTTTCTCTGGTTCGCGCTGCTCGTTCCCGCGCTGTGCTATGCCTACGTGTTCGTGCTGTTCAGCGAACGGGTAACCCGCGAAGTGATGGCAGCCCTGGTGGCGGTGGGGTTGGTGTTGCCGGTGCTGAGCACCTTGGCACATGTCGTGGCGGCCACCGACCGGGCGCTGGCCGCGGTGGCGCTGGTGGCCGCCTTCGGCCGGGTGCCGGCGGCCATCCTGCTGATCCTGGTCCTCATTCTGGAAGGAGTCGCCGGGTTCGCGCTGGTGCAGCGCTGGAGGCGGCACGGCGTGCGGCCCGCGGCGCAGGCGGCGTCGGCTGCGGTGCCCGCGCTTGCGGCACCGGTGGGCCAGGTTCCCGCTCCATGGCGACCATCCGGGGCTGACGCGGCAAACGGCAGCAGTGCAGCGCCGGCGGACCTCGAGGGCGCGGCGCAGTCCGAGTACGAGCCTTCGCCGGAGGACGAGCCTTCGCCGGAGGACGAGCCGGAAGGCGCGGCCGATCCGCTGGAGGAGTTGCAGCGCCTGTTCCCGGATACCGCTGCCTCCGGCCAGGTGAACGGCGCGTCGACCTCCGGGCCCACCCCCGAGGCGCAGCAGCCCACGGCTCCTCCCTCAGCCGCCAAGCGACCACCGTCCCGCGCCGGACGCTCCCGGCCGCGCGCGTACCGCGTACCGCTGGAGATCCTCAACGCCTACGAGCCGGAGGCGGCGTGGCAGGTGGACAACGACACCCGCGAGGCGGCCGCTATCCTCATGGCCACGCTGGCGGAGTTCAAGATCGATGCCGAGGTCACCGGCATTCGTCGGGGGCCGGTGATCACCATGTTCGAGCTGTTGCCGGCCCCGGGAGTCAAGATCTCGCGCATCGTCAACCTGGCGGACAACATCGCGTTGCGGCTGGCAGCGTCGCGGGTGCGGATCGTGGCGCCGATCCCGGGCAAGCACGCCGTGGGCATCGAAGTACCCAACCGGCACCGCGCCGTGGTCTCGTTCCGCGAGATCGTGAGCCTGCCCCAGTTCAAGCCCGACCCCAAGGGGCTTTCGACCGGCGTTCCCATCGTCCTGGGCAAGGACATCACCGGCGAGGCGCAGGTGTTCGATCTCACCGCGACGCCCCACCTGCTGATTGCCGGCGCTACCGGAGCGGGCAAGTCGGTTCTGGTCAATGCCCTGATCTGCTCGGTGCTCTACTCGCGTACGCCCGAGCAGGTGCGGCTGCTGCTGATCGACCCCAAGATCGTCGAACTCAAGCTGTACAATGACGTACCGCACTTGCTGACCCCGGTAATCACCGATCCCAAAAGGGCGTTTCAGGCCTTGCAGTACTGCTTGTACGAGATGGAGCGCCGCTATGCCCTGCTGGACAATCTCGGCGTGCGCGACATCAACTCCTACAATCGCAGGCTGCTGGCGCGCGATGAACGGGTTACCGTGGGGCCGCTGCCCTACCTGGTGATCGTAATCGACGAGTTCGCGGATCTGATGGCCACCACCGGCAAGGAGCTGGAGTCCACGCTGGCGCGGCTGGCGGCCATGGCGCGTGCCGTGGGCATCCACATCGTGCTCGCCACGCAGCGCCCATCGATCGACGTGATCACCGGTCTGATCAAGGCCAACATACCCTCCCGCATCGCCTTCATGGTGGCCAGCAAGTTCGACTCCCGCATCATCATCGACGCGGTGGGCGCGGAAAAGCTGCTCGGCCGCGGCGACATGCTGTTCGTGCCGGCCTGGGACTCCAACCCGATGCGCATCCAGGGGGCACTGCTCTCCGAGGACGAGGTGGAGATGGTCGCCGAGAAGGTGCGTGAGCTGGGCGAGCCCGACTACATCGACGAGGACCTGATGTTCGATGACGAGGAGTCGGAGCTGGTGCTGGAGCCGGGCGGCAACGACCCGCTCATGGAGCAGGCACTCGAAGTCATCGCCAGCGCCGGCAAGGCCTCCGCTTCCTACCTGCAGCGCAAGCTCAAGATCGGCTACAACCGCGCCGCGCGCCTGGTCGAGGAGATGGAGCAGCGCGGCATCGTCGGACCCGCCAACGGCAGCAAGCCGCGCGAGATTCTGCACCTTCCGAGCCGCGAGTAACCGCACCCGGGTGAGCAAAGTGCGGCAGCGTTGCGGAACGCGTGCGGATCCCGAACGACGCCGCGCGCCGAACATGGACGCGGCCGGCCGTCGCTCAGGTAACCGGCTTCATGGCGCCGACCGCGGCGGCGATTGCGGACCCGGCCATCGCGCTGGGCGTGACCTCCGTGTTGATCACCAAGTGGTAGAGGGCGATGTCGTTCCAATCGACATGATAGTTGCGGTGCACGAAGGCCGCCCGGCGCCGGTCACTGAGACGCACCTGCTGCAAGGCGTCGCGGAAGCTCAGGCCTTCGTCGGCGGCCAGACGCTCCGCGCGCGCATCCTCGGAGGCGACGATGCGCACCCGCACCACGCCTGGATCGTCCCGCAGCACCACCATGCCGCCGCGGCCGACGATGATTACCTTGCCCCGTTCGCTCAGGCGGCGAATGGTCTGCTGAATCAGCCGATGGTACTGTTGCCGGTCGAGGTAGTGCAGCTCCTCGCTGGTATCGGCGTCCACCGGCGGCACGAAGATCCCACCCGGACCGTGGTAGGAGAGATCGACCAGCGATGAGGAAGGCACGCTGGCCGCGCTCTCCATGGTGAACCAGCGACTCAGGAACCCGCGGACGCCGGGCTCCTCCACTTCGTCGATCTCGGCCACCTCTTCCTCGTCGACCTGCGCCTGGTTTGCCACCTCGCTGATCAGCGCCTTGTCCACGACGTCGTAGCCGAGCAGTTCCGCGGCGCGCAGGCCGATCGCGCGGGCGCCGCTGCCGAGTTGCCGGGAAATGGTTACCACTGCCATATCACCTTCCCGCGCGCCGCCGCTGCACTGCCGCCACGTCGCGTCCGCGGAGACTCGGGTAGCGGCGAAGGGCAGCGCGCTTCTGGGCCCACAAGGACTTGAACCTTGGACACGCGGATTCTGAGTCCGCTGCTCTAACCAACTGAGCTATGGGCCCCCGTGAGGTGCGGCATGGTACACGTTCATTATACCCGCTTGCTACCCGCCGCTCACAACCGCCGGGGCCGCCGACCGACTGCCGAATTGGCGCCGGCCGGGGCAGCGACCGGCAGGCTGCGGCGGCCGCGCCCGGGGTTCACTCGGGCGGCGCCGGCGCCAGGGTGGAGGCATAGCGGCGCAGCGCGCGCAGCCGTTCCACCAGGGTCGGATGGGAGTAGTGGTAGGCGCTGTACCAGGGATGCGGGTTGGGGTTGCTCAGGTTGTCGCGGCTGAGGGCGATCAACGCTCCGGCCAGCGCCTCGTCGCCGCCGACGGCGCGCGCCGCGTAGCGGTCGGCCTCATACTCGTGGCGCCTGGTCCAGGCGCTCGCCAGGGGCTGCATGATGGCCCCGGCCGGACCTGCCAGCAGCGACAGGATGACGAGGGCGGCGTGGGAGCTGGGCCGGCCCACGCCCTGCAGGTGGAAGCCGAAGGCGGCGAACAGCTCCGGCTGGTGCAGCAGCACGCTCAGCAACCACAGCCCCGCCAGGGTGAGCAGCAGACTCAGGATCAGGTGCTTGATCACGTGGCGGCGCTTCTCGTGGCCGATCTCGTGGGCCAGGACCGCTTCCACCTGCGGCTCGTCCAGCGCGGAAACCAGGGTATCGAACAACACAATGCGCTTGGCGCCGCCGAATCCGGCGAAGTAGGCGTTGCTGTGGCGCGAGCGGCGGCTGCCGTCCATGACCAGCACCGCGCGCACGCGGAAGCGCAGGCGCGCGGCGAGCGCCATCAGCCGCTGCTGCAGGGAGCCGTCGCCGAGCGGCTGGAACTTGTTGAACAGCGGTGCGATGAGCGGCTGGTACAGGTAGGTCACCAGGAGTTGGAAACCGGCGATGAAGCAGAACGCGTAGATCCACCAGCGCGCCCCGCTTTCGGCCATGAACCAGAACAGTCCCAGCAGCAGGGGAACGCCGAGGACCAGGCTCAGGAGCCCACCCTTCACCTGATCCAGCAGGAACGTGCGCCAGGTCATGTTGTTGAAGCCGAAGCGCGCTTCGATCACGAACTGGCCGTACAGGCGCAGCCCCAGGGTGAGCAGGCTGCTCGCCCACACCAGCAGCACGACGTAGAGGGTGCCGGCCAGCAGCGGCGAGGCGATGCCGCGCGCCTGCAACCAGTGCAGCAGCCACTGGTCCAGCGTCCCGAGGATGCCGGTGGCGACCACCAGCAGGGCAACCGCGGCGCGCAGCCCGCGGCTGAGCAGGCCGAGGCGGCTGCGCGCGGCCAGGTAGGCGCGCGAGCGGGTCACGGTGGCCTGGTCCAGGACGCCGCTCAACTCCGGCGGCGGCTGCGGGTGGCGGGCGCTGTGCCGCAGGTTGAGCAGCGTAAGGAAGGCCTCCCACGTCTGGTGCAGCAGGTACCAGACGATCCAGACGGCCAGGATGGCGGCGGCACTCATGAGTCAGCAATGTAGGCGCTCGCGATCCCGTCGGCTACCGCGGCTGCGCGGCGCGCTGACCCTCGGCCCACGCGGTCGCCGGCGCCGGCGGGCCGTCGAAGTTGCCGCCCGTTGCAGCGCGTCTGCCGGCGGCGTATCCTTTCTTGTGCGTGCTGCCCCGGAACCGTTTCTGAATGCCCTCGGACCGGGGTACGCGCTGCACGAGAGCGGGCCGGCGAACGCCCCCGAAGCCGGCAGCGTCGACCCGCGGCTGGACCCTTATTCGCGGGCCGTGATCGAGGCGGTGGACGCGGTGGCGCCGGCGGTGGTGAATCTGGATACGGTGGAGGGCGCCGCCTCCGGGTTCATCTTCACGCCCGACGGCTTCATCCTTACCAACAGCCACGTGGTGGCCAAGACCGAGAACCTCACGGCGACACTGGCCGACGGCCGCCAGTTCGAGGCCCACTTGGTGGGCGCCGATCCGGAGACCGACCTCGCGGTGGTTCGCATCTGGGGCGATGACCTGGTGGCGGCTCCGCTCGGCGACTCCTCCACCATCCGCGTGGGGCAGCTCGTGGTGGCCATCGGCAATCCCTACGGCTTTCAATACACGGTGACGGCCGGCGTGGTGAGCGCCCTGGGGCGCACCCTGCAGTCCGACGCGGGACGCCAGATCAACGACGTGATCCAGACCGACGCACCCCTCAACCCCGGCAACTCGGGCGGGCCGCTGGTGACCTCCTACGGCGAGGTGGTGGGAGTGAACACCGCGGCCATCGTGCCGGCGCAGGGAATCTGCTTCGCCACCGCCATCAACACGGCCAAGTACGTGAGCGTACTGCTGATGCGCGAGGGCCGCGTGCGCCGCAGCTACATCGGCATCGGCGGCCATACCGTGACCATCTCGCGGCGCGTGGTGCGCCAACTGCAGTTGCCCGTGGAGGCAGGGGTGATGGTCGAGTCGGTGGAAGGGCGTGGTCCCGCCGGCCGTGCCGGGGTGCAGCGGGGCGACGTGATCGTGGCCTTCGCCGGCCGGCCGACGGCCGCCATCGATCAGCTCGACAAGCTGCTGGACCATAGGGCGGTCGGGCGAGCCACGCAAATCACCGTCCTGCGCCGCGCCCGCAAGCTGGAACTGATGATCACGCCGTGCGAGTACGACGCCGGCTGACAGCACCTGCCGCGCCCCGCATAATGGGCGCACCATGGCGAACATAGTCCCCCTGGAGCGGGAGCAGCTTCCCGCCGACTGCTACGTGTACAAGCATTCCACGGCGTGTCACATCTGCGCCGGGACCGCGCAGGTGGTCCGCGGCTATCCCTTCGATCGTCCGGTTTACTGGGTCAACGTCATCGAGCAGCGGCCCTTGTCCAACTGGATCGCGGACGCCTACGGCGTGCGCCACCAGTCGCCGCAGCTCCTGAAGATCGGTGCCGGCAGGGTCGAGGCGCACTGGAGCCACTACGACATCTCCGCCGCCAACCTCAGCGCCTAGCGCACGAACCCGACGTTCGCTCACCAGGCGTAGGCCTGCGGCGCACTCCCGCCGGGGCCGGGAAACAGCTCGTCCAGACGCGCCAGGGCGGCCTCGTCCAGGCTCAGCTCCAGCGCCGGCAGCACCTGCCGCAGCTGCTCCAGCGTGCGCGGGCCGACGATCGCCGCGGTCAGCGCCGGCTGCGCCAGGATCCACGCCGTGGCCACGTTGGCCTCAGTTTCCTGCAACTCGCGGCACAGCGACGCGAACCGCTCCAGCACGCGCAGGGTGTGCGCGTCGGGCGGCTTTCGCTGCGCCTGCCGCGCCCGCCGTGACAGGTCCCCCCCTCGTTGCGCGGCGCCACCCAGCAGGCCGCTCGCCAGCGGGCTGTACGCCAGCACGCCGATCCCCAGGTGGCGCGCGGCCGGGAGCACCTCCAGCTCCGGCAGCCGGCACAGCAGGTTGTACTTGTGCTGCTCGCTCGCCAGCCCGAAGCAGTGCCGTGCCCGCGCCGCCGCCTGCGCCAGGGCGAGGTCCCAGCCGGCGAAGTTGCTGGCGCCGACGTAGCCCACCTTGCCCTGCTGCTGCAGCAGGTCGAACGCCTCCCACAGCTCGGCCCAGCCGGCGCGGCGGTCCACGTGATGCATCTGGTAAAGGTCGATGTGGTCGGTCCGCAGGCGTCGCAGGGAGTCCTCCAGGTGACGGCGGATCTTGTACTTGGAGAGACCGGGGGAGTCGTTGGGATCGGCCGGATTGCCCATCGGCTGATACACCTTGGTGGCCAGCACCACCTGCTCGCGGCGTCCGGGGCGCTGCGTGAACCAGCGCCCGATGATCTCCTCGGTGCGCCCGCACTGGACGGAATCGGGGTAGTGGTTGGCGGTGTCGAGGAAGTTGATGCCGGCGTCCAGCGCGGCGTCCATGATGCGTTGCGCCTCGGACTCGTCGGTGACGCTGCCGAAGTTGAAGGTGCCGAGACACAGCCGGCTGACGCGCACTCCCGCGCGTCCCAGGTAGCAGTACTGCATCGTCAGTCCCGCCAGTCCAGCGAGATGCCGACGTATTCCTCCGGCGCTTCATAGATCAGGTCGTAGGCCCGCTGCACGTCGGCGACGGGAAACGCGTGGGTGTGCAGGGGATCGACGGTCAACGCTCCGCTCTCCAGCAGGCGCCAGGAGGCAAGCACGTGGTCGCCCTTCAGGGTCCAGGGAAAACAGGCCCGGAACACCGTGCCGTGGAACCGCTCCAGGTTGAAGCCGGCGCCCTTGTACCAGGCCAGGAACAGCACCGTGCCCTCGCGCCGCAGCGCCCCGACCGCGTCCTCCACCACCCGGTAGCTGCCGGTGGCGTCGGCCACGATGTCGGCGCCGTCCGGCCACAGCGCGCGGACCACCTCCACCACGTTCTCACGACCGGCATCGATGGCGTGGTCGATGCCGCAGCGCAGGGCCAGCTCCAGCCGCATCCGGTGCAGGTCGGCCACCGCCACCTCGGCGCCGCGCAGCTTCAGGTGCTGGGCGGCGAGCTGGCCGATCATGCCCTGGCCGATCACCAGCGCGCGGTCGCCCACCCGCGGTGCCGCCAGCGTCACCCCCAGTGACGAGATGGAGGAGATGCCGCCAAACGCGGCGCGCTCGGTCGACAGGCCCTCGGGGACGGTCACGCAGTAGGTGTTGCTCGCCAGCAGGTCGCGCCGTGCCGGATCCACGTCGATGATGGCCGGGCTCTGATGGCCGCCGCAGTTCTGCAAGGTGCAGGGGCTACCCTGCACCACGGATCGGGGTGCACGCGGCTGGAAGTAGGAGATGCGCTCGCCGGGAGCGAACCGGACGGCGGCCCGGGCGCCGACTTCCACCACCCGGCCGATCGGCGCGTAGCCGGGGATGTAGGGTCGCGGGTAGGTGGCAGTGGCGAGCACGTAGGACTCGGTTCCGACGCTGATGGCCGAGTGTTCCAGCTCGACCGCCACGTCCCACTCGCCCACCGCGCCGATCTCCACGTCGCGCAACCCCACCTGCCGGGTGGCGGTCGACATCACCGCTCGTGCCTGCATGGCAGGCAGATTATCTCACGTCGACCTGCCTCACAACGGAGCCGTTTCGGTGCCGGCAACGGGTAGGGGCGGGCCGAACTGTTGTCAGGCGGACGGTTGGGCGGCGCCGCCGGTGTTCGCTTGCAGGGCGGCGATGATGCGGTCGACGTCGTACACCGCGCCGCGCCAGGTGCCCCCGCTGGCGGCCTGCAGGGCGGCCCACAGCCGGGTGTCATCCGGCAGCTCGGGGTTGGGGGCCAGATCGGGATGGCCCGGCCGGCGCTGCAGCAGCGTGGCGGCCGCCTCCTCGGCGAGTGGGCCGTCCGCGGTGCCCACCAGGGAGACGCGCCCCTCGAGCCGGTTGCGGTCGACGTGGATCTCGATCAGGTCGCCGTCGCGCAGCTTGCCGATGGGGCCGCCGGCGAGCGCCTCCGGCCCGATGTGGCCAATGCAGGCGCCGGTGGAGACGCCGGAGAAGCGCGCGTCGGTGAGCACCGACACGGTCTTGCCAAAGGGCAAGTACTTGAGCGCCGAGGTGATCTGGTAGATCTCCTCCATGCCGGTGCCGGCCGGACCGATGCCCATCACCACCACGATGTCGTGGGCCTGGACCGGCTTCACCCCGGGGTCGCCCTTGATGGCGGCGATGGCGGCGGCCTCGCTGGTGAACACCCGCGCGCTGCCGCGGTGGCGGTAGCAGCCGGAGGCGTCCACCACGCTGGAATCGATGGCGGTGGCCTTTATCACCGACCCCTCGGGCGCGAGGTTGCCCACGGGGAACACCACCGTGCTGGTGAGCCCGCGCGCGCGGGCGGTGTCCGGATCCATGATCACCTCGTCCGGCGGTACCCCATCGGCGGCACAGGCCGCGCGCACCTGGGCGCGGCGCGGGCTCTGCTCCCAGGCGTCGAGCACCTGGTCCACGGTGAGGCCGCTGACGGTGCGGGCGGCGGTGTGCAGCAGCCCGGCGCGGCGCAGGTGCAGCATCACCTCGGGCACCGCGCCGGCCGCGAACACGTGGATGGTGGGGTAGCCGACCGGGCCGTTGGGCAGGGCGTCCACCAGCCGCGGGGTGCTGCGGTTGACCCGCGCCCAGTCCTCCACGGTGGGGATCCGCAGGCCCGCGGCGTGGGCCACGGCGGGCAGGTGCAGCAGCAGGTTGGTGGAGCCGCCGAAGGCGGCGTGCACCACCATGGCATTGTGCAGGGCGTCCTGGGTGAGCAGGTCGCGGGTGCGCACGCCCGCCACCGCCAGGCTCACCAGGGCCGCAGCGGAGCGGCGCGCCATGTCCAGCCATACGGGCTCGCCGGACGGCGCCAGCGCCGCGTGCGGGACGGTCAGGCCGAGGCCCTCGGCGACCACCTGCGCGGTGGCGGCGGTGCCCAGGAACTGGCAGCCGCCGCCGGCGCTGCCGCAGGCCCGGCAGCCCATGGTCTGAGCGTGCTCCAGGCTGATCAGGCCGTGGGCGAAACGGGCGCCGATGGTTTGCACCAGCCCGGTGTCCTCGGACTCGGGCGCTGGCAGGGTCACGCCGCCGGGGACGATCACCCCCGGCTCGGCGCCCAGCCCGGCCACCGCCAGCAGCATCGCCGGCAGCCCCTTGTCGCAGGTGGCGATGCCCAGCACCCCGCTGCGCGTGGGCAGCGAGCGTGCCAGCCGGCGCAGCACGATGGCGGCGTCGTTGCGGTAGGCCAGGCTGTCCAGCATGCCGGGCGTGCCCTGCGTGCGGCCGTCGCAGGGATCGGTGCAGAAGGCCGCGAACGGGATGCAGCCGGAGGCGCGCAGGGTGTCGGCGGCGGCCTGCACCAGCAGTCCCACCTCCCAGTGGCCGGTGTGCAGCCCGAGGGCGACCGGCGACCCGTCGGGTGCCCGCACCCCGCCCTGGGTGCTGAGGATCATGAACGCCGGCTGGGTGGTCTCCTCGGGGCGCCAGCCCATGGCCACGTTGTGGGTGAGGCCGAACAGATTGCCGCTCGGTTCCTCGCGCAGCATCTCCGCGGTGATGGGCAGGGCGCCGTCCGGGGCCGTGCCCATCGTTCGCAATGGCGCTTCGGGCGCAGCGCCGTCGCCCGCGTCGGTCAGGCCGTGGAAGCCGAGGATCTCGTCGCTGTCGGCCACTCGCAGCGGCGGCTCGCGGTTGGGTCCGCGCGGGTCGCGGCGGGTCGCGGTATCGCGGGTCGAACCGGTGTTGCTCATTGGCTACCTCCCATGGGTGGCGTGGTGTTCCCCGCCCAGTGTAGCGCCGCGGCGGATCGTTTCCAGTCCGAGTGAGTCGCGGCCAGCGCCGCCGATCTCAGTGGACCTGGTTGGTGAGGGTGCCGATCGGGGGAATGGTGATCGCCACGCTGTCGCCCGAGGCCAGGGTGAAGCCGTCCGGGGGCACGATCCCGGTGCCGGTCATCAGGTAGCAGCCATGGGGGAAGCTGTTGTCCCGGTACAGGTAGCCGAGCAGTTCCTGCGGCGTGCGCTTGAGCTCGCTCAGGGTGGTGCTGCCGGCGAACGCCGTCGCGCCCCCGCGGACGATCTCCAGGTGGATCGCGGTGCTCGCGGGCAGCGGTTCACTGCCCATCAGCAGCGCCGGTCCCAGGGAGCAACTGGAGTCGTACACCTTGGCCTGCGGCAGGTAGAGGGGATTCTCGCCCTCGATGTCGCGCGAGCTCACGTCGTTGCCGATGGTGCAGCCGATCAGCGCGCCGCTGGAATCGGCCAGCAGCACCAGCTCCGGCTCGGGTACGTTCCAGGACGCGTCCGAACGGATCGCGATCGGCGCGCCGTTGCCCACCGCGGTGCGCGCGCTGCCCTTGAAGAACAGCTCCGGCCGCGGCGCGGTGTACACGCGGTCGTAGAAGCTGTCGCCGCCGGCCTGCTCCGACTCCGCCATGCGCGCGTCGCGGCTGCGGTAGTAGGTCACACCGGCGGCCCACACCTCCTGCGACACCAGCGGTACCAGGGCGTCGCTGGCATCGAACGCGGCCTGCGCCGTCCCCTGCGACACCAGCCGGTCGAGCCGTTCGGGCAGGCCCGGCGGCCCGATCAGGCTGTCCCAGCTCTCGGCCAGCAGGACATGGTCATCTTCGGTGGCGGCAATCACGCCGCGCTGCGTGCGGTACAATAGCATCGGTTCTCCGTTTGGGGCGTTCGCCACTGTAGCAACCCCCCGAAACCGCCGTCAACGAACGCGCATCCGCGGGTCTGCGGCCGTCTTGAGGGTCCTGTCGCGAACCACTATGTCAACCTCACATTCCAGGACGTGAAGGAGGTGCAGGACTTGATCGACGGATTTGCGGTAGTTGGTTTGATCCAACAGCCGATAGAGCTGCGTGGCTGACGTCCCGAGACGGCGGATGATCTCGCGCTTGGAGAGTCCTTTGGCACTTACTTTCCGTTGTGCCTCGAGGGTGAGCTGGTACAGCAGCAGATCGCGGAGGTAGGTCGGATCCTGATTGTATTCGAGAACTTGCTCGAGATGAACGGTCGTCTCACGTCCGGACTCTACGGTAAAGACGAATCCCTCCCGCGCCAGTTCCTCGTCCACGCGCACCTCGGTCACCGGATCACCGGGAGTCGGAGCAGGATCCGCTTTCGCGTATGGAAAGACAAAGGTCTCCGAATCGGTCGCTACCCCGAACGATCTTTTGCGGTTATTGAACCCTATCGCATGGATCTTCATGGAATGCCTTCGATCTCCAGTTCTGCAACGCGTGGTCGGATGCCCAAGTGACGAAGATGTAGCCGCCGCGCCGAACC